>JAGBLA010000083.1 GCA_017635675.1 Ruminiclostridium sp. | reverse complement strand
TTTGGAAGAGCGGTCAGTATGCATACATCAGCAGACGCTTAAAGAAGAGAGACTTCAGAAAGCTCTGGATCACAAGAATATCCGCTGCCTGCAAGCTCAACGGAATGAACTACTCGACATTCATCAACGGTTTAAAGAAGGCTGACATCACCCTCAACCGCAAGATGCTCTCCGAGATAGCGATAAATGATGCAGCCGGTTTCACAGCACTCTGCGAGAAGGCTAAGGCGGCTCTCTAAAAATGACAATATATCACGTCCGTTACGCGCGGACGTGATATTTTCGCATTATAAGGAAGGCTCAGGACAGCGAGGCAGAATGCCCGCCGTATGTACAAAACTACCGTACGGACTCGCCGTCGCCGTCGCGACCGTGATATTTTCGCATTATAAGGAAGGCTCTGAACAGCGGTGCAGAATGCCCGCCGTATGTACAAAACTACCGTACGGACTCGCCGTCGCCGTCGCGACTCGGGGTCGCCGTTGCGACCGTGATATTCTCGCATTATAAGGAAGGCTCAGGACAGCCGGGCTGAATACGGTTTCACTGCTTTTTCGCCTTTTCGCGCACGTCTTCCCTTTCCGCCTTTATCGTTTCCTCGGGGTGACGGCTGAAATAAAAGACATAAATGCCGACGCACGCGACCACCGCAAGTACAACTCCACGGGTAATGTAGCCGAACATGAAGTCGCCCGCCTGCGGGTATTGCTCAAGATACTCCGGGAAGCTGCGGAGAACTTCGATAAATGACGCTCCGGCAAAACGCGCACAGGCTCTCACACCGGTACCGAGACCCGACATCACCACAGACACAAGAGTGAGCAGAGGACAAACGATAACTCCGAAAGCGTCAAGCTTACGGGCAGCAAAGCGATAGTCCGCGAAAACTATGACCGCCGTGATCCCCGAGAGTATGTAGGTCGATACCTCGAACCGCAGCTCAAGAGTGTTTATCTCGAAATCAGCGTTGACCGTAAGTATCGCGATGACCACCATGGCGAACGCGCCCGCCGCCGCACCGAGAAGCCCTATGACGCTTCGTAGGTCGAACCGAAGCTTTATTCGCACAGCATTTTCCGACGGAGCATAAGCCCCGGACTCCGGCTCTTTGTCATACAGAACGCTGTAATTGTCTCCCCCGCTCACAATGCCGCCGAGACCTTTTGCAAGCTTATCCAAGAACTCTATAAGATACACAATGTTTTCCTGTAAGAGCTCGTACTTGTCGAGTACGATACGCACGTACCCCTCCTCACAGGACTGCGAGACCAAAGTGTTTTTGGGTAAGCCTTCCGCAAGCGCGGTCACAAGTGCCGCTATCTGCCCCGCGTGCTCGTCATGCAGCTCGGGAGGGTCGGAGAAAAACATATCTATACGGTATTCGCCCTTTCCTTGAATATCGGAAACGACGGTGCCGAAGCTTTCGATACAGCCGCAAAGACGGCTTTCACCGTCGAATGAAAGCCCGGTCTCTTCGGTTATACCGCTCAATTCAGTAAACATATTATCACCGGTCTAATTTTACCACGTAACGGGAGCAATGTCAATGGTTATTTCATCGAGAAAAAATCCCGCGGTCACACAGTTCCGGCTGCTCAACTCCGACAGGAAGGCACGCTCGGAAAGGAACCTGTTCAACATCGAGGGCGTGCGGCTTTGCGAGGAGGCGCTCGGCGCGGATATCAGGATAACCGAGGCATACATCACCGAGACCGCCATCTCGAAGTACCCAGGCACTTACGAAAAACTGCGCTCGGTATGTGAGCCGCTTGTCATCACCGATGACATAGGAGCATATATCTCCGACACGAAAAGCCCCCAGGGCGTTTTCATCACAGCGGAAAAGCCCGACTGCTCCGCTCGGATAAACACCTCCGTCAGCGGCAGGTTCATAATTCTGGACGGGCTCCGGGACAGCGGCAACATCGGCACGATAATACGCACCGCAGACGCATTCGGTCTGAGCGGCGTGATAATGTCTCCCGACTGCGCGGACGTGTACTCGCCTAAAGTGGTAAGAGGAGCCATGGGAAGCCTTTTCAGGCTCCCTGTAATGACCGCGGAACTGCCCTGCTTTATCGCGGAGCTGCAGGCAAACGGGTATGAAGTAAGTGCGGCAGTGCTTGACAGAAATGCCCGAAGCACCGATACCGTGAAGTTTCCGCCGAAATGTGCCGTGGTAATAGGCAACGAGGGAAACGGAGTCTCGGAAGATGTTATACGCGCGGCAGGAAACTGCATATATATACCGATAGAAAACGCGGAATCGCTGAACGCGGCAGTCGCGGCGGCGATATTCTGCTATGAACTGAGAAAAAAGCATAAATAAGATAGAAAGGTTATGGAAAAATGTCCGATCTGGTAATTGTTGAGTCCCCCGCAAAGGCAAAGACCATAAAGAAATATCTCGGCAAGAATTACGATGTTGTGGCATCGGTGGGGCACATACGCGACCTGCCGAAATCGAAGCTCGGCGTTGACATAGAGCACAACTTTGAGCCGATGTACGAAAACAAGCGCGAAAAAGCGTCTCTCATAAAGGAGCTAAAAGCCGAAGCCGCGAAAGCCGGCACCGTATATCTCGCGACCGACCCGGATCGCGAGGGTGAAGCTATATCATGGCATCTCGCCCACGTGCTCGACCTTGACGTCACCAAGCCGATACGCGTAACATTCAGCGAGATAACACAGACAGGCATAAAGAACGGTATGTCAAAGCCGCGGAGCATAGACATGGATCTCGTCAACGCCCAGCAGGCTCGCCGCATACTCGACCGCATCGTGGGCTATAAGCTGAGCCCGTTCCTCTGGAAGAAGGTAAGGCGCGGACTTTCCGCGGGACGCGTGCAGTCGGTGGCGGTAAGGCTCATAGTTGACCGCGAAAACGAGATAAAAGCGTTCACACCGCAGGAATACTGGACAATAGACGCTAAGCTCCACGGAAACTCCTCAAAGAAGCAGTTCCCGTCCAAGCTCATCGAGATAGACGGCAAAAAAGCGGAGCTGAAAACAAAGGAAGAAACGGACAAGGTGCTCGCTTATCTTCAGGACAAGGATTTCATCGTATCGTCGATAAAGAAGTCCAGCCGCAAAAAGCAGCCCGCTCCTCCGTTCACCACCTCCACACTCCAGCAGGAGGCTTCCCGAAGACTGTCATTCAACGCCAAGCGCACCATGAAGACAGCCCAGGAGCTTTACGAAGGAATAGAGCTCGAAGGACGCGGGCTCACGGGTCTTATCACATACATGAGAACGGACAGCCTGCGCATTTCCGAGGAAGCACAGCAGGCAGCGATAGAGATGATACGTCAGCGCTTCGGCGACGATTATGTGCCCGCCAAGCCGCGTGTATATAAATCCCGCAGCAACGCTCAGGACGCCCATGAAGCTATACGCCCTTCAACTATCGACATCACTCCCGAGGAGATAAAGTCGAGCCTTACAAACGACCAGTTCAAGCTCTACAAGCTGATATGGGAGCGGTTCATGGCGAGCCAGATGGAGAACGCGCTGCTGGAATCGACAGTCATCGACATATCGGCGGGAAACTGCCTGTTCCGCACCACGGGATTTATCGTAAAGTTCGACGGCTACACAAAGCTGTACGAGGAAAGCTCCGACAGCTCCGACGAGGAAGGCGGCGCGATACCGAAGATAAGCGAGAAAGAAAAGCTCACGGTGATGTCGCTGCTCGGCAATCAGCATTTCACCCAGCCGCCTCCGCGCTACACCGAGGCGAGCCTTATAAAAGCGCTGGAGGAGAACGGCATCGGACGTCCTTCCACCTATGCGCCTACCATAAGCACGATACTCGACCGCCACTATGTCGAGCGCGAGCAGAAGCAGCTCAAACCCACTCCCCTCGGTGATGTCATCACAGAGGTGCTCAAAGACCACTTCGAGAACATAGTCGATACCAAGTTCACCGCCCAAATGGAGGGAAACCTCGATAAGGTGGAGGAAGGTAAAGCAGAGTGGTATGATATTCTGAAGAACTTCTACGGAGATTTTGCCGCAACACTTGAAAAGGCGGAGCACGACATGGAGGGCAAGCGCGTCAAGGTACCGAACGAGCCCACCGACATCGTGTGCGAGCTTTGCGGCAAGCACATGGTGATAAAGATAGGACCTTACGGAAAGTTCCTCGGCTGCGAGGGTTTCCCCGAATGCAAGAACACAAAGAAAATAGTGAACGAGACCGAGGGCAGATGCCCGAAGTGCGGCAAGAAGATGCTCGCGAAGAAGAGCAAGAAGGGCAAGCCCTTCTTCGGCTGCGAGGACTACCAGGGCTGCGGTTTCATGACCTGGGACACCCCTGTGGGAGAAGTATGCCCGAGGTGCGGCTCGACGCTGTTCAAGAAAGCGGGCAAGAAGGGCAAGCTCTACTGTGCCAAGGAAAACTGCGGGTATGAAGCCGACCCCGTCACCGACACAGACAGCGGCAATGAGAGCTGAGGTCATAGGAGCGGGACTGGCGGGCTGTGAAGCGGCATGGGCGCTTGCGAACAGGGGCGCCGAAGTCACGCTGTACGAAATGAAGCCCGCGAAAAAGTCGCCCGCCCACCGATACACGGGATTTGCGGAGCTTGTGTGCAGCAACTCGCTGAAGGCTTCACGTGTGGGAAGCGCGGCGGGAATGCTCAAAGAAGAGATGCGTATGCTTGGCTCACTCGTTATGGAGGCGGCAGCGCACACCTCTGTGGAAGCGGGCGGAGCGCTGGCAGTGAACCGCACGGACTTCTCGGACTACATCACTGACAAGATACGCTCTCACCCGAGAATAACGGTGAACGAGCGCGAGGTCACGGAGTTTCCCGCGGAAAACACGGTCATAGCTACGGGTCCCCTCACGAGCGAGGGTTTCGCGGACGTGATATACGAAAAGCTCGGAAAGGCGCTGAGCTTCTATGACGCGGCAGCGCCCATAGTCACCGCCGAAAGCATAGATATGTCAAAGGCGTTCCTCGCCTCGCGGTATGACAAGGGCGGCGCGGACTACATCAACTGTCCGCTGTCGAGGGAGGAATACGAGGTATTCTATGACGCTCTGGTGAACGCGGAAACAGCGCCGCTGCACGAATTCGATGACCTTACCGTATATGAGGGCTGTATGCCTGTGGAGGTGCTCGCCAAACGCGGCGCGGACAGCGTCCGCTACGGGTGCATGAAGCCCGTGGGGCTCACCGACCCGCGCACAGGCAGACGTCCGTACGCCGCGGTGCAGCTTCGCAAGGAGAACCGCGAGGGTACACTGTACAACATAGTCGGATTCCAGACAAATCTGAAATTCGGAGAACAAAAACGGGTGTTCGGACTTATACCGGGGCTTGAAAACGCGGAATTCATGCGGTACGGCGTAATGCACCGCAACACGTTCCTGAACTCCCCTGCCCTGCTCGACAGCGGATTTAAGCTCAAAGGCAGCGCGAACATATACTTCGCGGGGCAGATGACAGGCGTGGAAGGCTACACCGAAAGCGCGGCAAGCGGCATAATAGCAGGGATAAACCTGTACCGCGCACTTAACGGACAGGCTCCGCTGACGCTCCCCCGCACCTGCATGACAGGCGCTCTCGCTGCGCACGTCAGCACGGAGAATGCTGATTTTCAGCCAATGGGCGCGAATATGGGGATACTCCCCGAGCTCGGAACACACATAAAAAGCAAACAGGAGCGTTATGAAGCGATAGCGGCGAGAGGGCTTAAAGACCTTGAAAACGCTCTGAAAGAGGTATAAATATGAAAATTGCAGTTGACGCGTTCGGCGGTGACAACGCTCCGGACGAAGTGATAAAGGGCGCGGCAGACGCGATAAAGGAATATGCCGACAGGCATATCGAGGTCATACTCACAGGTGACGAAAAGACAATAAACGAGCGCATCGACGCTCTCGGAGTCTCCCGCGAGGGTATAAGCATCGAGCCCGCGGAGGGGGTTATCCGCATTGAGGACAATCCCCAGGATATCCGCAAGGCAAAGGCGAACTGCTCCATGGGAAGAGCCTTCGGGCTTGTCAAGGAGGGCAAGGCGGACGCTTTCGTCAGTGCGGGAAGCACCGCGGCTATCGTAGTTGGCGGAACCGTTGTGATAGGGCGCCTAAAAGGCGTAAAGCGCCCGTCGCTGGTGCCGATAATGCCGTCCATTTCGGGGCAGTATCTGCTGCTCGACGGCGGTGCCAATCTTGAATGCCGCCCCGAGATGCTTATGCAGTTCGCGGTCATGGGAAGCATCTATATGCACGAGCTCATGGGCATCGAAAAGCCCCGCGTGGGACTTCTCAATATCGGCGCAGAGGAAGAAAAAGGACGCGAGCTTGAACACGGCGCATACGAGCTGCTCAAAGCCTCCGACCTCAACTTCGTCGGCAACGTGGAGGCGCGCGACGTGCCGCTCGGAGCCGTAGATGTGATAGTCACCGACGGTTTCACCGGCAACGTGTATCTGAAAGCCGTCGAGGGCATGGGAAAATTCATGAAACGCGCAATGAAAGAGACTATCTTCGGCAGCGGCATATCAAAGGTCGGTGCACTGTTCGCGCTCGGCGGCATAAAGAAAATATCAAAGCAGATGGACTACCGCGAGGTGGGCGGCTCACCGCTGCTCGGCTCCGCAAAGCCTGTCATAAAGGCTCACGGCAGCAGTGACGCGGTGGCGTTCAAAAACGCGATACGCCAGGCTAACGATTTTGCGGTGCAGGACGTGAACGCGAAGATAGCCGAAGCTCTCGCTTCATTCGCGGGCAGCGGAAAGGAAGATGCGTAACCGTGAACGCACTTGAAAACAAGATAGGATATAAATTCAAAGACCGCTCACTTCTGGACAAAGCGCTCACCCACTCCTCATTCGTAAACGGCAAGCAGAACAGCAACGAACGTCTGGAATTTCTCGGTGACAGTGTGCTGTCACTGGTGGTGTCAAAGTACCTGTTCTCACTGCTGGACGTGCCGGAAGGTATGCTAACGAAGATACGCGCGAAGCTCGTATGCGAGGACACGCTGTTCATATTTGCAAACCGCATTTCCCTGGGACAGTATATAAAGCTCGGAAAGGGCGAGGAATCCACCGGCGGTCGCAGCAGGCGCTCAATACTCGCGGACGCGTTTGAAGCTCTGATAGCGGCGATATTCCTTGACGGCGGCATAGAAAGCGCCAAGGAGTTCATACTGAGATTCATGCCCTCCACCGAATTGCTCAAAAGTAGCAAGCTCATATTCGGAGATTTCAAGACGAGCCTGCAGGAAGTGATACAGCAGAACCCCGAGGAGCACATCGAATACCGTATAGTGAGCGAGACCGGAGCCGCTCACAGCCGTACCTTCACGGCAAACGTGCTGCTCAACGGTCAGGTGATAGGAACAGGCTCCGGAAGGAGCAAGAAGGAAGCGGAAAAGGAAGCCGCAAAAGAGGCGTTAAGCCTCATGGGATATGAAACAGACTAACATCTCGGTATTCGTGCTGCATAACGGCTGCCCGCACCGCTGCACGTTCTGCGACCAGCGCACCATAAGCGGCGAAGTCAAGGCTCCCTCCGCGGACGAGGTGAGGACGCTGCTGAACGAACAGCTCCAAGTGCTCCGGGCGCATAACACCCGCGCGGAGATAGCATTCTTCGGCGGGAGCTTCACGGGCATTGAGCGCGGGTACATGGTATCTCTGCTCGAAGCCGCTCACGAGGCAGTCACGGCGCACCCGGAGGTTTACTGCGGAATACGCTGCTCCACCCGCCCGGACTTCATTGACGAGGAAACGCTGGATATATTGTGCAGATACGGCATGACGGCAGTTGAGCTCGGCGCACAGAGCATGAATGACGAGGTGCTGCGGCTCAACGAGCGCGGTCACACCGCTGCGGACGTTGAAAGAGCGTCAGGAATGATAAAGCGGCGCGGGCTTTCACTGGGGCTGCAGATGATGACGGGGCTGTACGGCGATAAGCCGGGATACTGCCTTGAGACTGCGGAGCGGTTCATAGCTCTCGGTGCGGACACCGTGCGCATCTACCCTACCGTGATACTCGAAGGCACACGGCTCGGGGAGCTGTACAAGAGCGGCGAATACCGCACGTTCGGCTTTGACGAGACAGTGGAGCTGTGCGCGAAGCTGCTGAGAATGTTCGGTGAGGCGGGCATACCTGTGATACGTCTGGGTCTCCACGCGAGCCGCGATGTGGAACAGCGTATGCTGGGCGGGGTGTATCACCCTGCGCTGCGTGAGATAGCCGAGAGCCGCATCTTCTTCGAGGATATGCATAGTGAAATGGAGCGGCTCGGCGGGCATAGCTTCACGGTTTACACCGACCCCGCAAATATCAGCAAGATGATCGGACAGAAAAGAGAAAACAAGGAAAAGCTGCATAGCATGGGCTTTGATTTTACGATAAAAACGGAACAAGGAACGAGACTAAGGATAGAAAATGCACTTTAAACGACTTGAAATACAGGGTTTCAAATCCTTTGCGGACAAGACCGTGCTCGACTTCGACACGAAGATGACCGCCGTGGTCGGAAGCAACGGCAACGGCAAGAGCAACATAAGCGACTCTCTGCGGTGGGTAATGGGCGAGCAGGGCGCAAAGACGCTGCGCGGCGACAAAATGGAGGACGTCATCTTCCACGGCACCGTAACGCGAAAGCAGATGGGATTTGCAAAAGTAGCGCTTACTATCGACAATACCGACCGAGCGCTGCGCGTCGATAACGACGAGGTAGTGATAGCCCGCAAGCTCTACCGCACGGGCGAGAGCGAGTACCTTATAAACGGCGAGAAATGCAGGCTCAAAGACATACAGGAGCTTCTCATGGGCACGGGTCTCGGGCGCGAGGGCTATTCGATAATCGGACAGGGACGCGTGGCGGAGATAGTCAACGCGAAAGGCTCACAGCGCCGCGAGATATTCGAGGAAGCCGCGGGAGTTTCCAAATTCCTGCACCAGAAGGCTGACGCAGAACGTGAGCTTTCCCGTGCGGAGGCTAACTACCTGAGACTGAAGGACTCGGAAACAACTCTTGCGGAGCGTGTACCCAAGCTTCAGAGAGCCTCCGAGAAAGCGATAAAGGCAAAGGGGCTCATCGAACGCGAAAAGAACATCGAGATATCGGTCACGGCAGCGGAGCTTGAGCGCATAGACCGCGAGATGTCAGAGATAGAAAACACAATACTTGAGAACCAGGGACAGTGTGAGCACTTCGACCGCGAGATAGGCGAGCTTGAAGAGGAAAGCGAAAATCTGAGCATAAAGAAAGGACAGTACGCCGCCCAGCTCGACGACCTGCGGAAAAGCTCGGAGGAAGCCCGTGACGAGATAGCGAACATTGACAAGGAGATAGCTGTCCTTGAAAACGAGATAAAGCATAACAATGAAAAGATAAAAGACATCGAGATGCGCCGCGAGGAAAGCCGCAGGAGCGCGGGAGAGTTCACCGCGCAGATAGGCGGACTGGAAAAGCAGGCGGAAACCAAGCGCCGCGACTGTGACAAGCTCTCGGCACAGATAGAGGAGCTGAAAGCAAAGCTCGGCAGCGATGATGAAAGCGGCAAAGAGCTTGACGACGAATACAAGGCTCTCGACAGCGAGACTGCGGGGCTGTACGCAAAGCTCACCGAGGCACGCCTGACTGTACAGCAGGCTGAAAAGACCCGCGCTGACATTGCGGAGCGCCTTGAAGCCGACACAAAAGGCATCGACGAGCGTGAGAAGTCGGCGGAGGAACACCGCGCAAGACGCAGAGCACTGAACGAAGAGCTGGAAACGCTGACGGAGGAGCGCTCGGAGCTTGAAAACAAGCTGAACGGCTATAACAAGCTGTTTGAGAACAAAAACTCAAAGCTCACCGAAAGCCGCACAAAGTACGAGCAGCTGCGCCGCACATTCGACGGCAAGCGCCAGAGACTTGAGGTGCTCAACGACGTCGAGAAGAATATGTACGGCTACTTCAACAGCGTCAAGGCGGTAATGAACGCCCGCCGCTCGGGTCAGCTCGGCGGCATACACGGCACGGTGGCGGAGCTTATCTCGGTGGACGGGAAATACTCCGTGGCTATCGAGACCGCTCTCGGAAACGCTTTGCAGAACATCGTGGTGGAGAACGAAGAGACCGCCAAGCGCTGCATAAAGTTCCTGAAAGACACGAAAAGCGGCTCCGCGACGTTCTACCCCCTCACTTCCATGAAAGGTACGCTGCTGAACCAGCACGGACTTGACGACGAGGACGGTTTCGAGGGAATAGCGTCCGAGCTTGTGAAGTGCGACCCGAAATACACCGACATAATCCGCCAGGTGCTCGGAAGAACGGCTGTTGTGGACGATATAAACTCCGCAACGCGCATAGCGAGAAAGTACGGGTACAAGTTCCGCATAATCTCGCTTGACGGCTCGATAATCAACGCGGGCGGTTCATACACGGGCGGCTCACGCAAGGAATCAAACGGGATAATCTCACGTAAGCAGGAGATAGAGACTCTTGAAAAAGATATCGCGGGTATATCCGAGACCATAAAAACACAGCAGGCGGATTATCAGACCCTCTCCGCCGAGGTCAACAAGATGACCATTGAGATAGAGGGCTTTACCGAGCGTCTTAATGTGATAAAGCAGGAGGACGCGCGTCTGAACGCGGAGATAAACGGTATCAGAGACCTGATACGTCAGTCGGAGGAACAGCAGGAAAGCGCCGAGAGCCTTATCGCCAAGAGCAGAAAGCAGCTCAAAGAGCAGGACGAGCTGATAAACGGGCAGAAGGCGGAGACCGAAAAGCTCGAAAAGCAGATAGCCGCGAATGACGAAAAGCTGAAAGCCGCGGGCGAAAAGCTCGCTGCTGCGAACAGCGCAAGAGCCGAGACTGCCGAGAAGATATCACAGCTCAACATCGAGCGTCTCAACGCCGAAAACGACATCAAGACACTCATGGCGCAGAAGACCGAGGTGGAGCGTGCGAGAGACGCGGCCGCGGGCAGCGGCGAAAGATTTGACCGCGAGACTGCCGAGGTGAACGCTTCCACCGAGGAGATAAAAAAGCAGATAGAAGAGTGCAGAAAACAGGCTGAGGAAGCCTCAAAACGCTACGGCGACACGGGAAGTGCGATAAACGAGCTGATACGCAAGGAAAACGAGTGTGAGAAACGCATAAGCGAGCTTGCGAAGGAAGTGCGTGAAAAGAGCTCAGACAAGGAGAAATTCTCGGTAGCTCTTGCATCGGCTACGGAAAAGCGCTCGTCGTCGGAACGCGAGCGCGACAAGCTGCGGCTTTCGCTGTGGGACAAATATACGCTCACGGTCAGCGAAGCAAAGGCGAGCGCCGAGAAGCTTGAAGACCTTGCGGCAGCGAGACGCGAGCTGCAAAGCCTGCGCGGGCAGATAAACGCGCTGGGCGACATCAACTTCGCGGCGATCGAGGAATACGAGAACGTGAAAGCCGAGTATGACGCGCTGTCAACACAGCTTCGCGATGTAGAGAAGTCGAAGCACGAACTCGAAAAGCTGATAAACAACCTTACGGCTGATATCAAGGCGCGGTTCCTTGCGAGCTTCAACGACATAAACGAAAAGTTCAGCGCGGTGTTCAAGGAAGTGTTCGGCGGCGGCGAAGCGCACCTTGAGCTCATCGACCCGGACAATGTGCTCGAAAGCGGCATAGAGATATTCGCGGCGCCCCCCGGAAAGCTGATAAAGAATCTTATCTCGCTGTCGGGCGGCGAGCAGACCATGGTGGCGATAACCATATACTTCGCGATACTCATGCACCGCCCCACGCCGTTCTGTATGCTGGACGAGGTCGATGCGGCGCTGGACGAGATAAACGTTGTGAAGTATGTCACATACCTCAAACGCTTCTGCACCAACACCCAGCTTATGATAATCACCCACAGGCGCGGCACGATAGAGGGCTGCGATGTGCTGTACGGCGTATTCATGCAGGAAAAGGGAGTGTCAAGACTCATCCACCAGGAGCTTATCGACGACATGGAGCTTGAGCTCGATTAAGCATTTAACAGGAGAATAACATGGGATTTTTTGACAAGCTCAAAGAGGGCTTAAAAAAGACAAAGGACAGCTTTGTCGCGAAAGTCAACACCCTCGTGAACTCGTTCACGAAGATAGACGAGGACTTTTTCGAGGAGCTGGAGGAAACGCTTATCCTGTCGGATATCGGAGCGGTGACAGCCGAGAATATCTGCACCAGGCTCCGCGCGGAGGTAAAGCGCACAGGCACAACCGAGACAAATGCGGTAAAGGGGCTGCTGAAAGGCATCGTAGCCGATATGCTGCGGGGCGACAACTCACTGATGCTTGACACAAAACCGTCGGCGGTGCTTGTTATCGGAGTGAACGGCGCGGGCAAGACCACCACTATCGGCAAGCTCGCGGCGAACCTTAAACGCGGCGGAAAAAAGGTGCTCGTGGCGGCGGCGGACACATTCAGAGCCGCCGCGATAGACCAGCTCAACGTCTGGACGGACAGAGCGGGCGTGGATATTGTCAAGCACGCCGAGGGCAGCGACCCTGCTGCGGTCGTGTTCGACGCGTGTACGGCAGCAAAAGCGCGCGGCACCGATGTACTGATAATCGACACTGCGGGGCGGCTGCACAATAAGAAGAACCTCATGGACGAGCTGCGCAAGATATCGGGAATAGTGTCAAAGCAGCTTCCCGGCTGCTCGCTCGAAACACTGCTGGTACTTGACGCCACCACGGGACAGAACGCGGTCAACCAGGCGAGACTGTTCAAGGAGGTCTGCGACATCACGGGCATCGTGCTCACCAAGCTGGACGGCACCGCAAAGGGCGGCATAATCCTTCCCATAAAGGACGAGCTCGGTATCCCCGTGAAGCTCGTGGGAGTCGGCGAGAAAATAGACGACCTGCAGGATTTCATTCCCGAGGACTACGCCGAGATACTGTTCTCGGAAGACGACAAGGCAGATAAAGACAGTGACGATACAGACGAGGAAAACGAATAAGATGAAACTTGTAATTGCGACCAATAACCAAGGAAAAGTCAGAGAGATAAAGGAAATGCTCACGCCGCTCGGGTACGAACCGATATCGCTTAAAGACGCTGGCATAGAGATAGAAGTCGTTGAGGACGGCGAGACCTTCGCAGAGAACGCCCACAAGAAAGCCGCGGCAGTGTATGAGATATGCCGCTGCCCCGTTATCGCGGACGACAGCGGGCTTGAGGTGGATTTTCTCGGCGGAGCTCCCGGCATTTACTCCGCGCGCTACGCGGGAGAGAACGCCACAGACGAACAGCGTGTGCAGAAGATTCTCGACGAGCTTGACGGAGTGGATATGAGCATGAGAACGGCGCGGTTCGTATGCTCGATATACTGCATACTCGATGACGATACGGAATACAGCGTGCGCGGCACGCTTGAGGGTCACATAGGCACCGAGCCCCTCGGAGAGAACGGTTTCGGATATGACCCGATATTCATGGTCGATGAGGACACAAGCGTGGCTATGCTCCCCCCCGAAGAAAAGAACCGCATAAGCCACCGCGCATCGGCAATCAGACAGCTCACGGAAATACTTTCAAAAGCAGAAAAATAAACCAAGGAGGACATTACCATGAACAAGATAGTAGCAAGCTTAGTCACAAAGAAAGCGGCTGACACCGCGAGACAGGCGGCGGAAGACATCACCGTATTCGCAGAGGAGCAGGTAGTTAAGACCCGCAAGGTATATGCGCTGGAGCTGGCGGTAGCGGTACTCGGCGGACTGGTGCTCGGAATGTTCCTGTCGCCCCGCAAGACCGTCACCTACAAGATAGCGAGCAACAACAATATCAACAGCTGCGACGAAGACGAGGAAGACGAAAACTACGACGAGGACGAGGACTTCACCGAAGAGGACAGCAAGTCCAGAGGCAAGTTCATCAAGCTGTAAGGAGACCCGTATGACAGGAAAACAACGCGCGAAGCTGCGCGCCATAGCAAACACCTACGAAACGATCTTGTACGTCGGCAAAAACGGCATAAGCGACGAGCTGATAAAGCAGGCGGACGATGCCCTCACCGCCCGGGAGATGATAAAGGGCAAGGTACATGAGACCTGCGAGCTCACGCCGCGTGAGGTCTGCACCGAGCTGTGCGGAAGGCTTAATGCCGAGCCTGTGCAGGTCATCGGCACGAAGTTCGTGATGTACAGACAAAACAAAGACCCGGACAAGCGGGTGGTGTTCACAGATGAGTAAGGTCGGCATTTTCGGCGGTTCATTTGACCCGCTGCACACCGGGCATTACGAGCTTGCGGTACAGGTGAAGCGTGAGCTTAAGCTCTCGGAGCTTCTGATAGTACCCGCGAACGACCCGCCGCTCAAAGACAAGAGCTGCTCCGCGTCATTCGCGGACAGGCTCGGAATGATAAAAGCCGCGTTCGGCGGCATGGACGGTTTCGCGGTGTCGGACATCGAGAAAAAGCTGGGCGGACGAAGCTACACTATAAACACTGTACGGGCGCTGCGTGAGATATACCCGCCCAAAACGGAGTTTCATCTTATTATCGGCGGCGACCAGCTTTTCAGGCTCCCGGAGTGGTTCCGCTATGAAGCCTTGCTGAAAGAATGTAAAGTGACTGCCGTGACCCGCGGGGACATAAGCTACGCGGAAATGCAGGAGTTTGCCAACGAGCTTGGATACGTGCGGGTGCTGAATATGGATATCCCGGACATCTCCTCCACAGCTCTGCGCGAAAAGCTGAAAAGCGGCAGCGACGTCAGCGGGCTGATACCCGCGAAGGCGCTTGAATACATCAACGAGAGGGGGCTTTACCGTGGCTGACGAATACAAGGAGCTTATCCGCTCGATGATGGGCAAGAAACGCTATACCCACTCCTGCAATGTGGCAGATATGTGCGTAAAGCTCGCGCAGATACACGGCGGAGATGTGAACAAGGCATACACCGCGGGGATACTCCACGACTGCCGCAAGGAGGCAGACGCACAGACACAGCGCTCTGAGATGATGTCGAGCGGGTACTACGTTGACCCCGCGGAGCTTGATTCTAAGAGCACGTGGCACGGAATCGCGGCGGTAACATACCTGCGCGATGAGCTTGGGATAACCGACGAGGATATCCTCAATTCCGTGCGGTATCACACCGTTGCGAGAGCGGCTATGTCTAAGCTGGAAAAGATAGTGTATCTTGGCGACCTGGTATCGGCGGAACGTGATTTCCCCGACGTTGAGAAATACCGCGCCTATGCGATGAAAGACCTTGACGACGGAATGTACCGCGCGCTGAAGTGGGCGATACAGAACCTTTCGGCAAATGACAAGAAGATACCCGTTTCCACGGTGGAAGCATTCAATTATTACATGGACAGGCGTTTGAAGAAAAAAGGAGAATAACATGACCGATATCGAAGAAGTAAAGCTCGCAGTCAAAGCGCTGGACTCCAAAAAAGCCGGCAACATACGTGTTATCCGCATAGGGGATATAACTATCCTCGCAAACTATTTCGTTATCGCCGAGGGCACGAGCTCCACACAGGTGAAGGCTCTCGCGGACGAGGTGGAGTTTAAGATGGGCGAGGCGGGTGTTCAGCCCAAATGCTCGATAAATCAGCAGGGAACGAACTGGATAACCCTCGACTACATCGACGTGGTAGTCCACGTGTTCCTTAACGAGACCCGTGAGTTCTACGGGCTTGAGAAGCTGTGGGCGGACGGCGAGGAAGTCGATGTTTCATCGCTTCTGTGATGAATATAAGTTTTCAAAGTGTACGGTTCTTCCGTATCAGAGGCTTACAGTAACAAAGCCCCTGATACGGAAATGTACACAATAATGATATGAAAAACTTGTCTGTTATGCCGAAATAATGTAAATATTACAAAATAATGCTTGACAAAATTTGCATTATACGGTATAATAACTCGTGGGTTTATGTAAACCCCATAATTTGTTATCATTACTTAGTTTTTGATATATCATCCTGTGTCGTAAGGCAAAGGGAGGGAAAATGAATGGCAGAGATTCGTCTTGGTAAGAACGAGTCGCTCGATACAGCTTTAAAGCGTTTCAAGCGTTCGTGCGCAAGAGACGGCGTACTCGCTGAGGTTCGCAAAAGAGAGCACTACGAAAAGCCCTCTGTAAAGCGTAAGAAAAAGTCCGAAGCCGCACGCAAGCGCAAGTTCAAGTAAGCACCGCGGTGAGCTGCGGATGCTTGACGCATAGTGATATGCGGTCAACAAAGCGTGTGCCGGTACGGATCACACAGAAATTTAAGCGGGTTCCGAGCGAGTCCGCTTAATTTATTGTAAACGAGTTGATTTTATGTTATTCAAGCCGAGCCTGTGGATAAAAAACGTGCTCAGCATAAATGAAGAGTTTCTCTCGAAACACGGCATCGACGCTCTCATACTCGACCTGGACAACACCCTTTCCATGCACGGTGACCCCGCCGCGGAACAGGGTATCCCTGAATGGCTGGACAGAATGCGGGCTCTTGGAGTGAAAATGGTTGTGGTTTCAAACAATACCAACCGCCGTGTGGCTCCCCTCGCAAGGAAGCTCGGGCTGCCGTTCGTCGCAAACGGCGCAAAGCCGCTTACTATCGGCATCACCCGCGCGCTGAGATACCTCGGCACGGAGAGAGCACGCACCGCCGTAGTCGGTGACCAGATATTCACAGATGTTATGGGCGGAAACCTCGCGCGGACAAAAACTATACTTGTGGAGCCTTTTCACCTCGAAAAGGGAGTGCTCTTCAAGATAAAGCGCGCCGCTGAAAGCATTGTTTTCAAGCGCGACCTTACAAAGCTGAAATAAGGGAGGAAGCTATGATATCTTTCGCACCGGGAGGCAACTCCGACAGCTTCGGAAAACGGAAATTCCCCGAGCAGCTCCCCGAATACCTGCTCTCAATGGGACTCAACGGCTATGAGGTGGAGTGCGGACGGGGCGTGCGCATCTCTGAGAAAACATACGAGCTGCTGCCGAAGCTCGCCGCCGACAATGGCATATACCTCACGCTCCATACGCAGTATTTCATCTCGCTTTCAAGCGAGAAGGAGGAAACGCGTCTGAAAAGCGTGGATTACATACTCGAAAGCGCCCGCGCAGCACAGCGTCTCGGTATCCGCAAGCTGGTGGTACACTCGGGCTCATGCGCAAAAATGACCCGTGAGGAAGCGCTCGCTCTTGCAAAGGATACTCTCACGAGAGCCCAGCAGGCGCTTGACAGCGAGGGGCTCACCGATATCATCATCTGCCCCGAGACCATGGGAAAGATAAACCAGCTCGGTACGCTGTCGGAAGTGATAGAGCTGTGCGGCATCGATGAGCGCTTCCTGCCCTGTGTGGATTTCGGGCATCTGAACGCCCGCACCCTTGGCGGACTAAAGAACGAATCCGACTACGCAGCGGTGCTGGACGAGATAGAAAACAAGCTCGGACACGAGCGGCTAAAGCACTTCCACGTGCATTTCAGCAAGATAATGTACACCGACGGCGGCGAGAAAAAACACCTTACATTCGCGGACACCGAATACGGTCCGCAGTACGAGCCGCTTATGGAGCAGTTTGCGAAACGCGCCCTTGAACCCTCGATAGTCTGTGAGAGCGACGGCACCCAGGCTGAGGACGCGGCGGAGATGAAACGGTATTACGAAAGGGTACTGAAAAAATGACGATATTCATAATAAACGGACCTAATCTCGATATGCTCGGGCTTCGGGAGCCCGAGATATACGGTTCCGACACACTGGAGAGCATCAATACGGAGCTTACGGATTACTGTGCGTCTGTGGGAGTAAGACCCGAGTTCTTCCAGTCAAATTCCGAGGGAGAGCTGATAGACATAATACATTCCGCACGCGGAAAAGCCGACGGTATAGTGCTCAACGCAGGGGCGTACACCCATTACAGCTACGCTATACGCGACGCTATATCCGCAGTTGAGCTGCCCTGCGTGGAGGTCCATCTCTCGAATGTCCACAAGCGTGAGGAGTTCCGGCATAAGTCCGTGCTCTCGGCGGTCTGCACCGGAGTTATCTGCGGTTTCGGCAAAAAAGTGTACAGACTTGCGATAGATGCATTGAACCTGTAAACAGCAAAGGAGACTTTACCTATATGACACGAACTGACAGGATCGCGGCGGAGCTTAAAGACGCCACACACGCAGCGCTGATAACCAGCCCCGTGGCAAGACAGTATGCCAACGGGTTCAAATCCTCGGCAGGCGTTGTTTTCGTAACCCGCGAGCAAAGCTACTTTCTGATCGACGCGAGATATTATGAAAAAGCCTCACAGCAGGCCGAGGGCGTGGAGGTTATCCTGCTCTCCGATATCCGCAAGCAGCTCTGGAGCATAATCGAGCGGCATGGCATCAAGGTCATCTCCATAGAAAGCAAGACCGTTACGGTAAGCGAGCTTGAGGACTTCAAAAAGCTGTTCAATCCGCTTATAGTCGATGCCTCCAACTGGCTCTCCACCACCCTCGAAAAGATGCG
Source organism: Ruminiclostridium sp. (assembly GCA_017635675.1). Taxonomy (GTDB): domain Bacteria; phylum Bacillota; class Clostridia; order Oscillospirales; family Ruminococcaceae; genus Ruminiclostridium_E. The sequence goes on along the minus strand of JAGBLA010000083.1, from coordinate 25,287 downwards.
CATAATCAAGAGCCCCGAGGAGATACAGAAAATAGAAGCGGCGCAGAAGATCGCCGATACGGCGCTTTCAAAGCTGCTTACAAATATCCGTCCGGGAATGACCGAAAAGCAGGTAGCGTCCGTGCTGGATTTCTACATGATGGATCTGGGAGCCGACGGACTTTCATTTGAGACTATCGCCGCAAGCGGCATAAACTCCGCCTGCCCCCACGCGGTACCTACCGACAAACCCATACAGAAGGGCGAGTTCCTCACCCTCGACTTCGGCGCGGTAGTTGACGGCTATCATTCCGACATGACCCGCACCGTGGTGATAGGCGAGCCCACAGACGAGATGCTCACGGTATATAACGCAGTGCTCGGCGCACAGACTGACGCTCTCAAAGCCGTCCACGCGGACATAACCGGCAAGCTGCTCGACAATGTGGCAAGAAGCACCCTCGAAGCATGGGGGTATGACAAATACTTCACCCACGGGCTCGGTCACGGCGTAGGACTTGAAATACACGAGTCTCCCACGGTATCCTCCAAAAGCCCGTTCACGCTCCACGAGAACATGATAATCACCATTGAGCCCGGCGTCTATATCCCGCATAAATTCGGCGTTCGCATTGAGGATATGGTGGTAGTTACCACCGACGGCTGCATCGACCTTGCCCACAGCCCCAAAACTCTCACAAGGATATAAAGCTGTGCAGATAGCCGATATGCGCCCCGCACAAATTCAAAATTTCGGCAAAACGCAAAAAAATCCGAAATTTTTTAAAAACTATTGCAATTTTGGCGAAAATATAGTACAATATATAAAATGTGATAATGCGCAGACAATTGAAACAAGGCATTTTACAAGGAGGATAAACCAATGATAACAGCAGGCGATTTCAGAAACGGTATGACATTCGAGGAAGACGGTCAGGTAATGCAGGTCGTCGAGTTCCAGCACGTAAAGCCCGGTAAGGGTGCCGCTTTCGTTAGAACAAAGACCAAGAACGTTCTCACAGGAGCGGTAGTAGAAAAGTCATACAACCCCACAGCAAAATTCCCCACCGCTTTCATTGAAAGAAAGGATATGGAATACACCTACGCTGACGGCGAGCTCTATCACTTCATGGACAGCGAGACATACGAGGACGTTCCGATCAACGCGTCCGAGGTCGGCGACAGCTTCAAGTTCGTAAAGGAAAACACAGTCTGCAAGATACTCTCCTACAAGGGCAAGGTGTTCGGTGTTGAGCCGCCCAACTTTGTAGAGCTTGAAGTAACACAGACAGACCCCGGTTTCAAGGGCGATACAGCCACCAACGCTACCAAGCCCGCAACACTGGAAACAGGCGCAGAGATAAGAGTTCCGCTCTTCATCGACATCGGTGACATTATCCGTATCGACACAAGAACGGGCGAATACATGGAGCGTGCAAACAAGTAATCCCCGCTCCGGAAATTTACGAGGTGAATGTTATGGAAAACATGACCATTGCCGAAAAGGTATCATATATCAAGGGTCTTGCCGAGGGTATGAAGCTCAATACCGAGACTCCCGAGGGCAAGATAATCGCAGCGCTCATCGACGTGCTCGGTGATGTGGCGCTGAACATCGAAGACATCGACAGCGACCTCGCCGATGTTTCGGACGTTGTCACCGACCTTGAGGAAAGCGTCATAGACCTTGAAGACGAGGTTTACGGCGAAGAGGAAGATGACAAGTACGACGACAGTGACGAGGACGACGATGAATACGAGATAACCTGCCCGAGCTGCAATAACACGATAGTTACAGATTTCAACACTATCGCGGGCGGAAATCTCGAATGTCCTAACTGCGGGAGCCTCATTGAATTTGAGCTCGACGACGAGGACGAGGAGTAAGATCCTCTTCCCGCCTTAAAGCATATATTATTATCGGTATTTGTAATTTGTAAATTGTTTCTTCTGATCTTTGAAATCAGACATTCGTAACTGCATTTGTCTTTTCTTTGTTCAAACTATCGGAAAATAAGACCCGAAATAAGAAAGGAAGCAGAAAAATGTCAAAAGTATCAGGAAAAACACATTCCGGTTCTCAGGGAACCCATCACGCAAATCAGAGCAATCCCAACAATCCCGCGCATACGGCGGCAATGAACAATCACTCAAACCAGTGCAACCCCAACAACAGCGCGTATCATTCGAGCAGGGGCAGTTCACCGTCGGGCAGCGCAGCAAAGCCGTCATCGGGCGGCAAAAAATAACCGCCGCTTAAGTGCGGCAGAAACAAAAATCATGTTTCGGGGCGGGGTGAGATCCCCCACCGGCGGTAAAAGTCCGCGAACACCTCTCACGGTGCCGAATCGGTGAAATTCCGATACCGACGGTCATAGTCCGGATGAAAGAAACAAGTACGCGTATATACGTGAGCCCCGCTGTATTACCAGCGGGGCATTTTGTTCCTCCGAAGGAAATGGAGTACATCATGTCAGAAAAAACAACCAAAAAAACCACCAACGTCCGTTTTCTTACGCTCACAGCGATACTTTCCGCTATCGCCGTGATACTTCAGTACCTTGAGTTCCCTGTGCCGCTCATGCCGAGCTTCGTGAAGTTCGACTTCTCAGACCTGCCCGCTATACTTGCGGCTTTTCTTGTGTCTCCCCTTTCGGGAGTGGCTGTGTGTGTGCTGAAAAACGTCATACACATGGCGGTATCAATGTCCGCCGGGGTCGGAGAGCTGTGCAACTGCCTGCTCGGAATTGCAATGGTGATTCCCGCATGGCTGATATACAAGGTAAAGCCCTCAAAAGGCACCGCGGCACTTGCTATGCTGGGCGGCTGTGTCATCGTGGCGCTTGCAAGCCTGCCGATAAACTTCTTCATTACCTACCCGTTCTACGAGAACTTCTACGGACTTCCCATGGAAGCTATACTCGGAATGTACCGCGAGATAAACAACGGCGTGGGCTCTCTCTGGGACGCTCTGATATGGTTCAATATGCCGTTCACCTTCGTGAAGTTCCTGCTTGATTCTATCGTCGTATTCTTCATCTACAAGCCCCTCGCCCGGGTGACGAGAAAGTATTGAGATGTGTCCTGTGTGTTTTTGCGAAAACTATTGCAAACAGCGCGGAATAATGGTATAATATATAGGCAATACCGCACAAATAGACGCACGCATCTTGCTTGCATATTATTCCGTCATCTTGCACAGAAATTCCTTGACTTGCGCCAGCAAGCCTGCGTCATTTCTGTACAATCTGACGAAAAATCTGACGGCGCAATCTGCATACGCTCTTTGTGCGGTATAGCCTAGAATAAACAGGAAGGACAAAAACCATGACCTACAAAGAAAGCTTTATCAGATTCATGGCTGACTGCGGCGTGCTCACATTCGGTGACTTCACCCTCAAAAGCGGCAGAAAAGCCCCCTATTTCATCAACACAGGCAACTATAAGACCGGAAGACACCTTTCCGAGCTTGGAAGCTACTATGCCGAGTGCATCAAGGCTAACGGCATAGAAGCCGACACGCTGTTCGGACCCGCGTACAAGGGAGTTCCGCTTGCGGTAAGCGCTGCATCGGCGCTGTACAGCAAGTACGGCATCGAGGTGAACTACTGCTTCGACCGCAAGGAAGCCAAGGATCACGGCGAGGGCGGAATGTTCGTCGGCAAGCAGCTCACCGACGGGGAGAAGGTAGTCATCATCGAAGACGTCATGACTTCCGGTAAGGCGCTTCGCGAAGTTCTGCCGAAGCTCAAAGGAGCGGCTGATGTGAACATCACGGGCATGGTGATAACCGTTGACCGCATGGAGAAAGCGCTCGACAGCGACAAGAGCGCAGTTCAGACCGCGTTCGACGAATTCGGGGTCAAGGTGTATTCCATTGTCACTATCAACGATATAATCGCGGCTATCGAAAACGGAGTGATCGAAGGCAAGCAGTACCTCGACGCTATGAAAGCATACCGCGCACAGTACGGAGCCGCTGAATGACCCGGGAGGAAAACAATGCTGTTTTTCCGTAAGAAAGAAAAGGAAGCGCCGTCCAACGAGAAAAAGGCGGCGCTCTCCATGCCGAAAACGAAAAAGGTGCAGTTCACTCCGGTGAAGATACCGGAGCTTACCGCACTTCTGAACAGCGACCTTTATGAGCTGACTAAGCTCACGCCCGTGAACTACTACGCGGACAAGAACTCGTTCCTGCAGTGTACGTTCTTTTACAACGAGGATTACACCGACGTTTACTTCGTTGTACAGCTTTTTGAGAACGACTTCCCCCGCGCGTCCACGCCCTACTACAAGGCGGACTATGATCTCATGCGCAAGACTGTCATCAGATTCGGACAGCGTATTTAATTGCGCATTATAAAGTACATCAGTTTCTTTTCAAGCTCTTCCGCCTTTTCGCTGCATATCAGATAGCACACGCCGTTGAGCTCGCCCACGACGCACGCGTCGGCTGCGGCGACCTGTGACGGATAGTAAGCCGCCTGCTCCCTCAAGTATTTGCGGCGGTCTTCGAGCATCGCCTTGAACCCATTTATATCATCCTCCGCGGCGCGTATCACGGTAAGCTCGAAAAGCTCGGTGCTTATCATCTGCATATAAACGCTGAAATCCTCAGCCTTCTCCATATCATAGCCGAGTACGTCCGATATCATGGTGTCGTCAGTGACCTCCATAGTATTCGGAAGCCCTTCATCTGTCTCGTGTATGGTCTTGTATGCGAGCTCCGCGCAGGTTATGATATATTTCTGCGGCGTGAACTCGGTCGTCTCCGAAGTCGCGGCCGGAAGCGTATTATGCACCTGCTGCGGCTCGGGTTCTTTTTTTGTATCCGAACAGCCCGCAAGCGCTGCCGCACAAAGCAGCAGTGCCGCGGCTTTTTTTATTTTTCCCATTTCATAAACCCCATTCCGACAATTCGTTATTCCAATTCGGCGTCATGGTGAAACCTCATAGTCCGCACCGCGATATACACTCCCCCGGCGATGACCGTTAAAATGCTTATAAGCTGTGACGTTGACAAGCCGTATATAAATCCGCGGTAGCTGTCGTCGCGGAAATACTCTATGATGTAGCGGAATACTCCGTAAAGAACGAGGTACAGCGCAAAAAGCCTGCCTTTGAGGATATCCCGCTTTAAAAGCTGCCACAGCACGAAGAAAAGCAGAAATTCATACGCGGATTCAAAGAGCTGCACCGGCATACGCGGCACGCCGTTGGCTGATTCGTTGAGCGAGTGGGTAAAGGTTATCCCCCACGGCACCTCGACACCGTAGCAGCAGCCGCCGAGAAAGCAGCCTATCCGCCCGAAACCGTGAAACATTGCCACTGTGGGCGCTGCGATATCTGTCATAAGATCGGCGGGATAGCCTCTGCGCTTTATGACGATAAGCGCGGCGATCATGCCGCCTATAAGCCCGCCGTAAAAAACCGAGCCGCCGAATATAAGCTTAGCGTATCCCCACCATTCGGCAATGTCCTTTGCACTGAACAGCAGGTACCAGCTTTCATGGTTGGTAATGCCGTAGAGCAGCCCCCCACCGGCAAATACGCCTATCGCCGAAAAAAGCAGCATGGCGAGCATAGGATAGCCGTCGCCCGTGCGCTTTTTAAGCGTGAAGATAGCGAAGGGGCAGGCTGTGAAAACGCCCGCGAGCGCCATGACCGCATAGCTGCTGATAAATCTTCCGAAAAGATAAAATCCCGGAAACATTATAAAACCACCTCAAAAAAACACTCCCCGCTCGGTATGAGCGGGGAACGGTCTGTACTCTGATGCAAGTATTACTGCTGGATCTGTGCTCCTGCAGCCACAGCAAGACCTGCGGCACATACTACGCAAAGTATTGCGAGCAGTGTGATAGCGCAAGCTACGATACCAAGTACGAGACCTGCAACAGCCATAGACTTTTCGCTTCCCTCGGGCTTATCCTTTAGAGCCATAGCACCGAAAATGATAGCTACTATCGAGAGTACACCGGTAATGTACTGAACTACCGGGATCCAGCCGCCGACAAGACCTACGATACCGCAGACGAGTGCTACGATAGCCTTATTCTTTGTTGTCATGACATTTCCTCCTGTAAGCATAAAACAATTTATCGCTGTAAAACGCTATTTTACAACTACGTAAATTATAACACTGCTTTCACGATTTGTCAATCACAATTCAGAATTTTACAAACATCTGACAGATATTTTGTGAAATTACATAAAAACTATACAAAGAAAACAAATGATTTTCTTATCTATGTTACAAATCGTGACCGCGGGCGGCTCACTCGAAACTGTCCTCTTCGTCGCGGGAGTTGAAGAGCTCGATGAGCGAGTTCATCTCCTCCTCCGTCATAGAGATGCCTTTTCCCATTTTTTCGTGGTCGGGAGCCCAGTCGCGTATATCGTACTTCGGGGGCTTATCGTTCCAGCTCACAAGGTTGAGCTCTCTGTTCCAGCCCCTCGCGCCCTCGGATATCACTCCGAGCTCCTTAACTATTTCATACTTGAATTCCGCCATTTTATTAATGTCCTTTCATATTGTTTATTTCAGCGTTTCCGCATTTACAACATTGTCAAAAAGCGCGGTGAACTTCGGCGGCACCTGCTTGTTGAGGTGGTGCTTGCCGAAAAACCACTGTCTGAATGTTATCTCCGAGCGCTTGCGTTCAAGATACACGCCCACCGTATCGGTAGCCGAGACCTTCTGGTCAAGGAACTCCGCGATAGTAACGGGCGGCTCATACGTCACTATGTAATCCACGGTGTACTGATTTGCGGCGAGCACGGCATCGGAAGCCGCGATCTCCTCGCGCGACGGTATCTCGTATCTCTCGGCAGTCGCGGTGCTGCATGGCGCAGTTCCGCCGTTCATCTCCCCCGAGCCGCCGCCGAAGGCGAATATCCGCTTGCCCTCGATAACGAACACGTTCCCGCGGACGAGCTGACGCAGATTTCCGCTTATCACACGCACGGTGCCGCCGTTCCACTGCTCCGTAGGGTATTGCTCAAGCTCGTCAAAGTTCTCGTGAGCTCCCTCAACGAACAGAACATTGTACCTGTGCCGCCCGAGCTTTTTCAGCAACCGCTTTTCCTTATCGCTTCCGTTCCAGATGAAGCCGAGATCGCCGCAGATAAGCAGCGTGTCGCCCTTTTTCAGCGACTTAATGCGCTTGTCCGAGAAGCGTCCTGTGTCCCCGTGAATATCACCTGTGACCAATATCATACCGTTTTTCCTGTTTTTTAAAAAATTTTTCAATAAACCTTTAAAAAAGGCTTTTATTTTTCGGGAAAATATGCTATAATAATTTATTATATGTGATCCCGATGTCAAATCGCTTAATATATATTATATACCAAAAAGGTGGTTTTGTCTATATGCGAAATATAAAAATTACAGCTGTGTTTATGTCTATTCTGTTGATTTTTGCACTAATACCCGCCGGAGCGTTCAGCGCAAAGGCGTCCGCCGCGTTCACCCCGGACATAGACCTGTACAGCACCGCATATTATATGGTAAATACCGACCTCGGTACCGTTATCGCCGCGAAGAACGAAAACGAGAAGATTTGGCCTGCGTCGATAACGAAGCTTATGACTGCGGTGGTCGCGGTGGAGAACTGCTCCGACCTCTCCATGCCCATGGAGGTAACATACGACGCTACCGATGAATTCTGGAACAACCCCGACCCCAACAAGAACGGTGCAGGCACCTGCGGGCTCGCTGTGGGTCAGACCTCGCTCACGATGAAGGACTGCCTTTACGGACTTCTGATAAAATCGGGCTGCGAAGCCGGAAATGTCATCGCCTACAACATCGGCAAAGGCGACATCTCCGCGTTCATCACGCTCATGAACAAGAAAGCTGCCGAGATAGGCTGCAAGAACACCCATTTCGGCAATACCCACGGGCTCTGGCAGGAGGACAACTATTCCACCGCCTACGACCTGTACCTTATCGCGAAATATATCTACGACAAATGCCCCGACATCGTCGAGATATCCAACACTTACAGCTACGTTATGCCTGCCAACGCTTACAATCCCAGCCCCTACACGCTGTATAACGTGAACTCACTGATAAACAACGTAGGAGACAACCCGTATTACTACGAGTTTGCCAACGGTCTCAAGACGGGAAGCATGGGCGATTACTATACCAAGGACAAGAACGGCGAGTGGACGGAGTACCACAAGGGCTTTGCCAACATCGTCTCCTCCGCGTCACAGAACGGCTTCAACTACATTCTCGTGACCTGCGGCGCTCCCTACACCGACGAGGAGGGCAACCGCCTCAACGGTCATTTCAAGGACAGCATCGCGCTGTACAAGTGGGCGTTCCGCACCTTCGACATACGCGAAGTCATGAACGAAAACACCATGGTAGCGAGCGTCAAGGTAGATATGGGCGAAAACGCCGATGTAGTCATACTCAAGCCCTCGGCTCCGTTCTCCACCCTGCTGCCGAAAGACCTCGACCCCGCGGTCATAGAGCAGATCCCCAACATCACCGCCGAGCGCAATCAGAACGGCGCGGTGGTAGCGCCTATCGAAAAGGGTCAGGTAATGGGTACTCTCACATTGAAGCTTGACGGCGACACCCTTTGGACGACAGACATCGTGGCTTCACAGGCTATCGAGCTGTCGCAGTTTGAATATACCATGCGCATGATAAACAGCATCTTCGACAAATGGTGGTTTCGGCTCTGTGTCGCGGCTCTGGCAATTCTTATCATCGCTGATGTGACACTCAACGCCGTCCAGAAATCGAGGATAGCAAAGCTCGAAGCCCGCAGACAGCGTAAAGCAAATATTCGTGCGAAATGGTGATAAAGCTGATAGCCGTAGGGCGGCTGAAGGACAAATTCCTGACCGATGCTTTCGCGGAATATGAAAAGCGGCTGTCGGCATTCTGCAAGCTGACCGTTGACGAGGTGACGCAGGTGAAGCTGCCGGACGACCCGTCGGAGAAGGAGATCGCGGCGGCGCTTGAAACGGAAGCGGACGCGATTCTCGCAAAGATACCGAACGGGAGCCGCGTTATCCCGCTGTGCATCGAGGGAAAGCAGCTCTCCAGCGAGAAATTCGCTGAATATATCGCGCGTGAGAGCGCAGAGGGCGCGGGAACGTTCGTGTTCATCATCGGCAGCTCCTGCGGACTATCGGAACGGGTCAAGCAGCGCGGAAACCTAAAGCTCAGTATGTCGGAGATGACATTCCCGCACCGTCTCGCACGAATAATGCTTGCGGAGCAGATATACCGCGCGTTCACTATCATACACAACAGAAAGTACCACAAATAAATGTATAAGCTCTATCTTTACAAGGCTGCGCTGTTCGCTTTCGGAACGGCGATGCTTACCCTCGGCATAGTGATAGTCTCACAGCGCGAGGTGCTCATCACCCCGCTTGCGTTCTTTGCGGGCTGGGTACTGATAATACACGGCGCCCGCAATCTTGCGGGGTTCATAGCTCACGGAGGGCGGCTCGGTCAGAAGCGCAAGGAAGCAAAGCTGATAACGGCGATAATGAACCTGCTGCTCGGCGTGGGTATAATGATACTGCCCGAGCTGTCATTCACGCTTGCGGCTTATGTGCTCGCAGCGTATCTGCTGTTCAACGCGGCTTCAAAGCTCGCGGACTTCATTGTAGCGAAACTCGACCATCAGCCGGGACACATCACCGATCTGATAGCTTTTGGTTTCTATATGATCTTCGTTGTGCTGCTGTTCCGCACGGATCTGCGAAACGATATGTTCCTTATAATCTCGGGAGTTTACTGCATACTCTTCGGCGCGGAGATGATATCGGATTTCATCACTCTTATCATACCCCAGCGCGTAAAGAATGACATGAAGCGCCGCATACGCATCTCTCCTCCGGTGTACGTTTCCACGTTTATGCCGCTTGGAACGCTTAGATATATAAACGAATACATATCTCTTAACGACGAACTGCCCGAGTTCAACGGTGATGACCGCGGCGACGGGCTCCCGCCCGACATCGAGATAATGGTGCACGTTTCAAACAACGGCTCAGGCAAGGTAGGACACCTTGACCTTTATTTCGGCGGCGAGGTCATCTCCTACGGCAACCACGACCACTCCTCACACCGCCTTTTCGGAGTATTCGGCGACGGAGTTATGTTCACCACGCCCGACAAGGAGACATATATCGACTTCTCGGTGACACACGACCGTCAGATAGTGTTTTCCTACGGTCTGCGGCTCACTCCCGAGCAGCTCGCACAGGTGAGCGGCGAGGTGGAGCGGCTGAAAAACGACACCCTGCCGTGGAAACCCCCATTTCAGAGAGCCTGCGAGGAAAAGGGTGAAGCTAACGTAAAACTCTCCGACTACCACGACTACTGCAGCGAGCTTTGGAACGGCACACACGCCGATTTTCACAAATTCAGCAAGGGCAAGTTCAAAACATATTCGATACTAAGCACGAACTGCGTTCTGCTCACCGATGAAATACTCGGCAAGGCAGGCACGGACATCGTTTGCATAGGCGGCATAGCCTCGCCGGGGATATATTACGACTATCTCGAAAGGCTTTACATGACCCACAAAACAATGGTCATATCAAAGACCATTTATGACAGAAAAACCTTGAGGAAACTCAAAAAAGAAAGGACGAACCAAAATGAGCGAAGTGTATCTTGACGACCGTTTCAAGGGAGTAATGCTCGGACTTGCGATAGGAGACGCGTTCGGCTATCCTATCGAGCTTATGGACTATGACGCGATCTGTGAAAGATTTGAGAAGAAAGGCTGTCTCGACCTTGCGGTAAGCAAGCGAACCGGCACAGCGCTGTTCACCGATGACACGCAGCTCTCGCTGTTCACAGCCGACGGGCTTCTCTGGGCTCACAGCGCGGGAGCCGATGACGGTCAGGTAAACTATGAGGACTATATTTTCCTTGCTTATCAGGTGTGGCTCTACACTCAGACCAAGACCGTTGCGGGAAAGGAGTACGCATGGCTCTTCGACCCAAATCAGAATGCATATCAGCTCAGGCTTCTGAAAGCCAAAGGTCTTTACAAGAAGCGCACGGCGGATACCAAGAATATAGACGCTCTGCTTAAAATAAAGAACATGGCGTACGGCACTCCCGAACGCCGTCTTAACGACAACAAGGACAACGGCGCGGTAAAGCGCTCTGCACCTATCGGACTGTACTTCTACCGCGACACGAAGAAAGCATTCGACATGGGCTGCCGCGCGGCAGCTATCACTCACGGCGACCCTGTGGGATATATCTCGGCGGGCTGCTATTCGGCGCTTATCGCGGAAATAGTGAACGGCGCGGAGATAGAGGACGCGGTAAAGACTGTGATAAAGCTGCTTGACAGCGTTGCAGACGGAGAAGTCCTGAAAAAGACGCTCCAGTACGCCCTCGACCTCGTATATAACGAGGAGGTGGATCCGCTGTCCGCGGTCAAGAGAATGGGCTACGGCTTTGAAGCCTACGAAGCTCTGGCGATAGCGGTTTATTGCTCGGTGCTCCACTGTGACAGCCCCCGCCACGCGATACAGCTCGCCGCGAACCATGACGGTGCGAGCGACACCTGCGCTTCCATGACAGGCGCGATACTCGGCGCGTATTTCGGTATCCAGGGTTTCCCGAAGAAGTGGGTGGAAAAGCTACAGTACCGCAATCTCATTACCGCGATAGCGGATAAGATGCTGAAAGTCGTTTACTCCTCGGACGATGACGAACCCGAGAAGGAAGAAGACGACGACGAATGATAAATGCGGCGGCACTGACCGCGGCACATTAATATACAGATATTGTAAAAGAACTGCCGAAGGGACTGATGATGTATGCTTTACACAATAGAATACCTAACGGAGAGGATACTTGCAAGCGAAAAACCATACGACCTTGACAAAATAACCGCTGCGTACGAGCTTGCGAACGAAGCCCATGAGGGCGTAAAGCGCAGCTCCGGTGAACCGTACATCACACACCCTATCGCGGTTGCGGATATACTGCTGGATTTCTGCATGGATACCGACACTATCTGCGCGGCGCTTCTGCACGATGTGGTGGAGGACACCGATGTATCGCTGGATACGCTGCGCAAGAAATTCGGTGATGATGTGGCGAATCTTGTTGACGGCGTCACGAAGATAGGACAGGTGCCGCTGAACAACACCAAGGAGGAGCAGCAGGCGGAGAATATCCGCAAGATACTGATAGCGATGTCAAAGGATATCCGCGTCATCATCATAAAGCTTGCCGACAGGCTCCACAACATGAGGACTATCATGTACCGCCCGCCGGAGAAACAGCGCAAGAAGGCTCTTGAGACCATGAACTTCTACGCGCCTATCGCGCACCGTCTCGGTATGAGCGCGGTCAAGGAGGAGATGGAAGATATCTCCATAAAGATACTTGACCCCTTCGGCGCGAAGAATATCGAGGAGATGCTCGACAAGCACAAGGAACAGCGCGACACGTTCATAGACATCATCAAAGGACGCATAAGGGAGCGCATCACCGACATCGAGCCTCCCCCCACGATAGAGGGCAGGGTCAAGAGCGTTTACAGCATATACAAAAAGGTCTATGTCAAGGGCAAGAACTTTGACGAGATATACGACATCTACGCCGTGCGCGTTATCGTCGATACAGTGATAGAATGCTATAACGTCCTCGGCATAATCCACGACATCTTCAAGCCTATCCCCTACCGTTTCAAGGACTACATCGCCACGCCGAAGCCCAACCACTACCAGTCGCTCCACACCACCGTAATAGGGCGCGAGGGTATTCCTTTTGAGGTGCAGATACGCACCTACGAGATGCACAATACCGCCCAGTACGGCATCGCCGCACACTGGAAATATAAAGCGGGGCTTTCGGGCAGCGTATCGGGCGAGAAACGTTTCGACTGGATACGGCACATCTTAGAGCAGCAGCAGGACGCTGACGACATAAATGAGCTTGCCGATGCCATCAAGGTGGATCTCGCACCTGACGATGTTTATGTCTTCACACCCAAGGGCGATGTGATAACACTCCCGGCGGGCTCAACGATAATAGATTTCGCCTACGCGATACACACCCAGGTCGGCAATACAATGACCGGCGCAAAGGTGGGCGGGCGAATGATAAGCTATGACTACCGGCTCCATACCGGCGACATCGTGGAGATACAGGTATCCCCTGCCGCACACCCGAACCGCAACTGGCTTGAGATAGCAAAGACATCGGAGGCTCGCGCTAAGATACGTTCATGGTTCAAGCGCGAATGCCGCGAGGAGAACATCGCGGAAGGCAAACGGCTGCTGGAGCTTGAATTCCGCCGCAACAAAATGGTGCCTACAGAGGAATTCCTGCTTGAGATAGCAAATCTTCAGCACATCGACAATGTAGAGGATTTCTACGCGGCGATCGGCTACGGCGGCGTGATCCTCTCGAAGATAATGCAGCGTACCAAGGATCTGTACAATGCAAGGAACGAGGAAAAAGCGCCTGTACAGGAAGAAAATATCCTTGAGACCGGATATTCCCGGCGCAGACGCGGCGGAGTCGTGGTTGAGGGCATCGACAACTGCCTTATCAAATTTGCCAAGTGCTGCAACCCGCTCCCGGGGGACGATATAATCGGCTTTATCACACGGGGCTACGGAGTCTCGGTGCATAAAAAGGACTGTGTAAATGTTGTAAACTCGCCGTCGAGCGAGAAGGAACGCTGGATAAACGTCATGTGGGCGGGCGGCGTAGAATCGGAAAGCTACAACGCCACCATCGACATCATCGCGGAGGACAGAACAGCGCTTATCGCGGACGTCACCTCAACTATCGCTGCAGGGCGGCTCCCAATACGTCAGATCTCCGCTCACCAGCTCAAAAACGGCAACGGCAACATCATAGTTACCGTCGAAGTCGCGAGCGTGGAACAGCTCAACAACATGATAAGCAGGATAAGCAAGATACAGGGCGTCATAAGCGCCGAAAGAACAGGAATTGTGTAAATGGAGGGTCTGATATGACTTTACAGGAATCCGGAGAAATGTACCTCGAAACAATACTCGTGCTCTCTGAAAAGAAGAATGCCGTGCGGTCAATAGATATATGCGAGGAAATGGGATTTTCCAAGCCGAGCATAAGCCGCGCCATACACCTTCTCGAAGACGGCGGCTACCTCGTTATCGACAACAACGGTTATATCACACTCACTGAGCTTGGGCGTGAGATCGCGGAAAAGATATATGAGCGTCACAAAGTTCTGACCAAGCTGTTTACATGGATAGGCGTGGCTGAGGACATCGCTTCCGAGGACGCCTGCCGCATCGAACACGTTATCAGCGATACGACATTTGAGGCGATAAAGGGACACATGAGAAAATACGGGAGCGCATGACCCAAAGGGAATACAGATAGAGCGCTTTTGTGAAAGGAAGTCAGTAAATGGAGAAGAAACCAAGGGTGGACGGCATATCGCTCGCCATAGTGATATTGAATATAGCGATCGTGGCGGTGCTGATACTGCTGGTAACGCTGATATACCTGTATATGACAGGAAAGCTTGAGCCCACCGATGTCGCGAATATGGATCAGTCGGACAAGGCTGCCGCAACCCTCGTCACAACTGCAATAACCACCGAGACAGTGGAGCATACCACCGAACCCGAGATCACCACCACGCCGGAGGAGACAGAACCTCCCGAGGAAAGCACGGAGGAAAGCACGGAGGAAAGTGGATCCGATGTCATCGAAGCCACCGAGGACGATTCATACGACCCGGAATTCTTCGCCAACGACTTCTTTATCGGAGACTCGATATACACGGGTCTTGTGAACTACGGTTATTTCCCCGACAGTCAGGTATTCGCCATGATAGGGCTCAACCCCGAAAGCGTGCTCACCAAGGCTGACGCAAGCGGCAGCACAGCTACACAAAAGGCGGCAGCCATGCAGCCGAAACGTATATTCATCATGCTCGGCTCCAACGGTCTTGCTTTCATGGGCAACACACACATGGCGGAGAAGATGAAGGAGCTTGCCGCGGGACTGAAGGAAGCCTGCCCGGAAAGCTATATCTACATCGTGGCGATACCGCCTGTTACCAAGGAACACGACGCACAGGGTCAGGAAACTATGGTAATGGTCAACGGCTACAATAAACTGCTCAAGAGTATGTGCGAGGAAGAAGGCATAGTATTTCTCGACCTTTGCTCGAAGCTCCAGAACAGCTCGGGCTACTTCTCGGCGGATTATGCCGAGGCAGACGGTATGCACTTCTTAGGCTCCGCCTACAAGCACATGCTGAGCTACTTCCAGAAGGCTATCCAGCTCTGATATTAAAAGCAAAAGCTGAACAAAAGAAAGGAATAAGAAAATGAAAAAAAGAATTTTAAGCGTCATCTTAACAGCCGCTCTCGTATGCGGCACAGCGTCCTGCAACGGAAGCCAGCCTGCTTCCACGACTGCGGCAAACACCACGGCAGCTGCAAAACCCGCGGCAGATTTTTCCGCAGCCGACATAACAAAGGCAGTTCTGGACGCGGTTCCGATAAACTCTGCATTCGAGAAGAACAAGGAGTCTCTTGAGGATTATTTCGATGATCTTGACGCCTCCGCTATCACCGACAGCTCATATTACATCTGCGCATCGGGCGCGTATCCGGACGAGATAGCAGCTTTCAGATTTGACAGCGAGACCAGCGCAAAGGCTGCTGTAAGTGCGGTAGAAAGCAGACTTGAATATCAGAAGTCCACCTACAAGGACTACACCCCCGAAGAATACTATAAGCTTGAAGACGCTGTCATCGAGCAGGCGGGAGAATGGCTGATATACCTTGTGACAAGCGACAACTCAAAGGCAAAGGAGATAGCGCTGGGTAAGCTTGGCTGAGAATAACTGACCGGAGGAAAAGAAATGGCTGGAGAATGTCTTGTGATAGCGCTCATTCTGGGCGCTCTGAACATCGGATTTTTCCGTGCCCACAGGAAGAATTGGGGGCTTGCGGTCCTGCCGCTGGGTTTCGTACCGTTTGTGACGGGACTTGTGATATGGCTGGCGGATCTGGTGTTTGGCTGGCATTACACATTCATACTGCCCCTTGTGCTGATAGTTGTATCTCTTTTCGTTTCCTGCGTCTGGATAGCTATCGCGTGCTGGATACTGATAAAGACGAAAAAGCTTCGCATATACTATCTCGTTTCCTCTATCGCGTTTGTTTTCACACTTTCGCTGATAATGCTGCTCAAATTCTACTTTGCTATATCAATGTCATAATATCTTCAGAGCATAAAAAAAACAGCAGACGATCAAGTCTGCTGTTTTTATTTTTGATATTATGGGTACCTCTAAAAACCGCTTTGAAAAGAGAAAATGAGATAGCTGCGTCGGATACAAGGAAAGCCGACGAAGCCGGGCTGGCGCCCGGTTAGGAGGTTTGACGCAGTAGACGGCGTAGATAGCTCTTTTTCTCTCAAATTGGGTTTTTAGAGGTTCCCTTATATCAGACAATAAGTCCCGATGCTTTCACATATCCTTCTCTGCCGTCAAACTCGCACTTGTACCATGTGCCCTTGTCACCCTCGACTGTACCGTTGAGTGTGACCTTGCTGCCGGATTTGAGTTCAGCTATAACAGCATTCTTAAAGGACGGACCTGTTCTGAAGTTGACAGGCTTTGTGACTGTACCGACCTTTGCGTCAGGGTCAGCGGGAGCAGCTTCAGCAGCTCCGTTCACTTCATCTGCCTGTACCTCCTCGGTGGGCTGGATATTCTCAGGCTCGTTGGAGACCTCGATATTTTCAGCAGCAGCTTCTGCTGCTGTTTCCTCAGCTTCTGCCGTCTCGACGGTATCGTTCACGATCTCTTCCTCGGGTGCTTCGGTTTTCTTGCTTTTCTTCGACATATCTGTTACTCCTTTTTATAGATTTTCAAGGGGTGTTACACAATAAGACCGCTCGGAAGAACGGTCTTATTGCTCAGCATATAGTTTATGAAACCCTTGTCATACCCTCGTGGGCGATCTCGATCGACTCAATAGCAACTTCCGAAGCTGTCGCATTGAAATCGGGAGCGGTGTATCTCATAGGCCAAGCGTTGATGACCTGCCACGATGCTGCAGGAGATTCTTCCTCATCGAGCAGCGTTATGGTGATTGTCTTTCTGTCAACAGCACCGTTCACGCCTGTGATCATCCAGTCGTAGATCGCAGTGGAATCTACAAGACCCTGTCTGAGAGTGATATTACCGTATCTCTTGAGTCCCGGTACCTTAGAAGGTGTAGTTTCCATATCGCCTTCTCTGTACTCAACAACATCTATCGACGCGTCAAATCCGGTAGCCTCGGAAAATCCGCCGGCCTCGATACCGTCTATTTCGACCTTATACCTAAACCGTGTATGTGGATAAATCATATTATTCTAACCCCCTTAAAATTATTCAGCATCGCCGGTCTTCTGAGTGATTCTGAAGATTACAAATTCGGCAGGCTTAACGGGTGCAACGCCTATTACGCAAACAAGGCGGCCGTTATCAATATCATCCTGGCTCATTGTACTTCTTCCGATGTTTACAAAGAATGCCTCATCAGCCGATGATCCGGCAAGGGAGCCGTTTCTCCACATTCCGTTCAGGAATACGCTGATAGTTCTGTGTACTCTTGTCCAGAGTGCTTCATCGTTAGGCTCAAATACAGCCCAGTTGGTATTCGCCTTGATAGTCTCCTCAAGGAAGATGAACAGACGGCGAACGTTGACATACTTCCAGCTCGGATCGCTGGATACAGTTCTGGCACCCCATACTCTGATGCCCTGACCCGGGAATGCACGGATAAGGTTTACGCCCTTCGGGTTGAGGATATCCTGCTCACCCTTATTGAACTGTGTATCAAGACCCACGCAAGCTCTTACTACTTCGTTTGCAGGAGCCTTATGTACGCCTCTGGAGTTATCGCTTCTTGCGTAGATACCCATGATAGAACCTGACGGCGGGATAGCGATATTCTTCTTATCGAGCGGATCGAATACTGTGAGCCACGGATGATAGAGAGCTGCATAGCTGGAAGAGAAGATATCTCTGTGAGCGCTGATCTCATCTACCTTCTTTGCACTTCTCGGAACATCGAGGACTGCAAATCTGCTTGCGAGGTTCTCGCAGTGTGCAACGAGAGTAAGCTGTACGTTAGGATCTGTGATACCCGGAACAGCCATGATAGAAACCACATCGTTATCGAGGAAGGACTGGATACCGGTTCTGTTGCCTGCGCCCTTGTTCTCGCCGATGAAGTCACCTGCGGACAGGTCGGATGCGGAACCGTTGCTGCCGCCCTTGAATTCAGCGGTAACTACTGTCTCGTCCTCTGTGCAAAGTGTGCCGAAAGGATAACCGATCTCGTTAGCGCCGGTGTATTCGATGCTTACGAGCTCAGACTTTGCGGTCTTCTTGGAGATGTAGTTAGGAGACTCGATGTTGAACGAGAGGTTCTCATAGATCTCTGTTGTATCATCGTATCTGATCTCCATTGTGATCTCACAGGTAGTGATCACCTTAACGGGAAGAAGGTTGTTGTCTGTGATATCACCGGAGAAATCGTTCACGAAAGTGATAACGTTATCCTGGTTCTTCTCAACCTTGTTGTATTCGATAGTATCGCCGTCACTGAATGCAACGATATCGCCCGGTGCGAAGCCTGCGCCGCTCTTTACTCTGTACTTCTTGCTGTCGAGTTTCTCGAAAGCCTGGGTCTTAGCCTTGGAGGAGGGAGTGATCTTAAGACCGATGCTGTCACCCCAGAGACCGGGGTTCTTAGCTGTGAACTCAAGGTCGCCTACCTTAGCTGTTGAGCACTTAGCGCTGGAGGGAGCAACTCTCGAAATGAACGCGCGTGTACCGCCGTTGATGAAGAAATGCTCTACCGCGTAAGCGAGGAAGCGATACTCGCCAAACTCGTTCTCGGAAAGAAATCCGCCGTACTTTCTTCTGAAGTCGGCAAAGTTGGTAACGAGCTGCGGAACGCCGCCTACCGGGCCCTTTTCTGCGAGTCCGACGAAGCCGGCGGTGCTGGTACCAACACCCTCCATAGGCTTTCCGCCCGACTCAAACTCCTCGACATAAACACCGGGAGATAAATATTCTGCCATAAGTTTCGCTTTTATCCGTCCTGCGGATAAAAACCGTTCCCCCTTTCATAGATCGCTGTCCGCGCAAAATCTGAACGCGCCGGACATACGGTTGGATTACTTCTTTATTATACCCGATCATTATAACCAAAATTATAACCCAAACTATAATTCCTCGTCATTTTGACCCGAAATTTCATCAAATTCGTCGATATCTTGTACATCTTCTATGATGTCGTCAAGAATGTCACCCGTTTCGTCATCAGCGGTGTCATCTTCGGCATCCTCGGCAGCGAAGGTCTCCTTTAAGATATCTTCCTCAAGCTGCTCCTCGCCGCGCTTGTCATAGGTCTTTCTGCGCGCCTTGCGAAGTCTTGCCATAAAACGGTCGCGGTACTCGGTCTCCTTGAGAACTTTCCGCTCGAGCTCGCGGCGCTCCTCGTAATTCTCATTCTGCGACCCGCTCATGCTGCGAAGCTCCGACAGCTCCTCCTTGTCCTCATCCAGCCGCATGAGCGGGAACGCATCCCGCTGTCCCTTGGTGACGCGTTTTTTCGCCATTATCTCCATTTCCCGCATCATGCGTATATCGGATATGTTGCGGTCGGCGCGGAACGCGAAAGCCCCGTGCCTGTCCGCGAACAGGTTGGTATAGAAGTCTCCGAAACCTCCGAACTTTTTCTTGCGGCGCTGGCTCTTCATGAACTTCTTATCGCTGTCGAGGGTAGCCTCGCCCGGCTCCTTTGTCGTATTGACCGAAATAAGCATCTGCCCGTACTTGTCGGCGCCCACGGAAACGTTGTCGAAGGAGTTCTTTATCCCCATGACTTCATAATACTTTTCGTCCTGCGGGTTAGGTATATACCCCTCGGGTGCCTTCTTGTCCTTCATTTCACTCTCGCGGACGTGCTCTATGCCCTCGGACAGATCCATTTTTTTATCGTAGTTATCGTAATCATCAAATACCGACATACCGCACCTCACTCGTCGATATAGTAGAAATACTCGCCCGCCTCGGCTCTTGTGAACGCCTTCCCGCTCTTGGAGTATTCGTTTCTGAGAGCGGCGATTATATGTTTCATGGTCACGGCTCTGCTTCCGTCGGCAGCCGCCAGGAACGCGCTGTGCAGGGCGATATTCTTTATGTTGCTGCCTGAAAGCTCAAAGCTGTTCACCAGGTAGTCGAAGTCTATGCTGTCCAGCGGCAGCTTATCCGGCAGCGCCCGTTTCCACATCTCAGCCCGTCTCGCGGCATCCGGAAACGGGAAGTCTATCATAAGCTTCATGCGGCGCTTGAAGGCTTCATCGAAATTCTGCACAAGGTTCGTCGCGAGAATTACGATGCCGCTGTATTCCTCTATCTTCTGAAGCAGAAACGCCGACTCCATGTTGCTGTACTTGTCGTTTGAGTCCTTGACCTCGGTGCGCTTTGAAAACAGCACATCAGCCTCATCAAAGAACAGCACCACCTTGCTTTTCTTTGCCTTCTCAAATATCTCGTCAAGGTTCTTTTCCGTCTCACCGATGTACTTGCTCACAACGTTCGCGAGGCTTATGCGGTAGATATCAAGTCCGAGCTCAGCCGCAATTATCTGCGCCGCCATGGTCTTTCCGGTTCCGGGAGGACCTGTGAATATCATCGACACGCTCTTTCCGTAGGCTATCTTACTTGAAAATCCCCATGTATCGTAAACCTTATGCCGGTACTTCACCTGGTCACAGGCAGTCCGCATCAGCTTTTTGCTGTGCTCGGGAAGCACGATATCGTCCCACCCGTAAACACAGTTTATCTTCACAGCCTTACTGCCCATGTCGGAATTTATGGAGCGGCAGGAGCCGTTTCTTATGTCCGCCATGCTTAGTGTTCTGCCCGGGGAAAACATCTCAGCGTACCGCAGCGCTTTCTTTATACCGCCCACGTTGAAACTGAATTCTCCCGCCAGCTCCTCTGTGCTTACCGTATCATCGGTGTCATAAGCCGCGATGCTGCTTTCCCAGATATGGTAGCGCTCATCGATCGAGGGCGCGCCTATCCTTATTATGACCGTCTCGGTTTCGGTTCCGAGATCCGTCGTATCCTCGCCGCACACCGCAATGACCGTTCCGACCTGTTCCGCGAGACCGCTCACAAGCTTTGAGAATGTATCCCCGTCCGAGTTTCCCCGCACCGCTACAGGTATCGCGTCCAGCAGTATCAGCTTCGTTGCGAGGTCTTTTATCCTTCCGCGGTCATACTTTATATCCGCGCGCAGCTCCGCAAATTCTCTGCCGCAGTCTTCAAGCGCCCTCACCACAGACGTCCTGCGTCCCGAGCCTTCCTCGCCGCACACCGCTATTATCCGCCTGCTGTCGATGACGTCCGAGTTCAGCACTGCCCTTATCTCGTTCTCCGCGCGGGTATTCTCCGAGAGAGCAATGTGATCTGCGTCCTCCGCCCTGATGTCCGCGAACGCGTCATCGTCTATTTCTCCGTCGGCAATGAACCTCGCCGCGAAGGGTCTGAGCGTCATAACGGCATTGTACCTCGGAACGACACCGTCGAAAAACCTGTCGAGCGCCGAGTATTCCGTAAGGCTCGAAGTGACCGGGAAAATATCCGACACCCCGAAAAAAAGCTCGCATACAGCCTCGGGAGTGATGCTGCCGGCTCTCACGCCGAAAAGTGAGCTTATCAGCTCCCCCGCCCTCCTGCTGAAATTCACCAGCGTCCCGAGGACGGCCGTGAACCTTACCGTGTCACTCTGCCCCCGCAGTATATCCGACAGCGGTGTATTTTCGAGCTGAGACAGCAGCCCCGATATCTTCTCGGCGGCAGCCCTGTCAAACCCGCTTTTTCCGAACGCTTCAAGGTATCCGGTCAAAGCACCGAACGCCGGCTCATATTCCTTGTACAAGGCGAACTCACCCCTCACTGTCGTTTGCAAAGCCCGACAGGAACTCGTTTTTGAGCCACTTGCTCGGCGTTATTCCAAGCTCCTCGTCGATAAGCTTCGTGTAATCCTCGTATTTTTTCTTTGCCTTGTCGGGTTTTCCGAGAGCGAAACAGCACATCATTATACCGCAGACTATCTGCTCGGAGTACGGGTCTTTCTCCGACGCGTTGGTGAGGAACAAAAGCTCCCGTTCCCTGTCGCCGCGCTCACGGCACATCTCCGCAGCCATGACGCAGGCGTTCACGAAACAGCGGTCATAGTATTCCCTGCGCTCGTCCGAGCCGCGGCTGTCGCTTGTGCCGAGATACCTTCCCCAGTAGCTTTCAAGCACGTTCTCATGCGCCGCGAGCTTCTTCTTATCGGAGTTCTCCACAGCCTCGCAGACCTCAAGTATCTCCCTGTCGTCCTCGGCTATCATGGACATATCCAGCAGATAGCATTTATTCTTGTAGATCATCACGTTTTCGAGCCCGAACGCCGAAAGCTCCCGCCGCAGCCCGTATATCACATTGTGCAGCATAGCCACGGCGTTTGCGGGGATATCGCTGCTCCAAAGCATATTCAGCAGTTCCTCACGCGGAACGGGTCTGCCGCCGCGCTCCAGCATATACGCAATAAGCTCGATGCTCCTGCGGCTCTTGCACTGTATCTCTGTGTCACCTACCGTGAGACGCAGTGTCCCGAACCGGTGGATATGCAGCTTTCCGCTGTCGTCGTCCTCGCTGTTTATGACCGCGAGGGTATCAAGCTCCTTCTGATACAGGAACGGCATGGGAAGCGAATGGGCTTCGAGATATTCACAGGCGCTCCGAACATTCGCGGTATAAAGCTCCTTGTTGCCCTCATAGCGGATAAGTCCGTTGTACAGCCGCCTGTAAACGCTGTAACGGTTCTCTCTGCCGAACATACTGTCAGCCATATTCAGGGCGGATTCCATTTTCGCCAGCTCGCCGCAGTAGTAGTAATACTGCGCGAGGATACCGAGCACCTCAGGGTCTTTGCTGCCGCCGTTCTTTTCGATTATATCGCCGCAGTAGCCGATAAGCTCAAATTCATAGTTTTCGAGGAACCGCTCACCGTTGCTTTTTATGATACGCTCGGCAGCGGCGGAGTTGCCGCTGACATCGAACAGCTTTATCGCCTCGGCGAAACGCTTTTCCTTGATATAGTATGCCGCTGCACGTTCGATGATGCCGCGCTTTCTCTCTGAAGGCATCATTCCCGCGAGCACTGTACGCATGACCCCGGGAAGCCGCAGCATACCGTCGTTTCCGCGGGAGATAACGCCAAGCCCGACCAGCCTGTCCTCTTTTGCGGCACTGTCGGAGATACGCAGAACAGACGCGGAAAACTCCTCGTCCGGCACTCCGATGAACGATATAAGCTTCAGATAATCGGCAAGGTCGCTGTCAAGCTCCGAAAGGAGCTCACTCGCGATGTACCTGCCGATAAGCGTGCGGCTTACGCATTTTTCGATGTCCTCGTCGGAGCGTGCCGCCTTTGCGAGCTCCGACACACCTGCGCACCAGCCGTCGGTGAACGAATAAAGGGTATTGAGATAAACGTCGCTGTAATCCCGCCCGATAAGCTTAAGATATACTGCGGTCTCGGCGCGTGTGAAGCGCATATCATCAGCACCGTACAGCGCTGCGCTGCCGTTCATCAGATATTTCAGCATAAAGCCGGGTATCTCCCTCCCGGTCACAATAAGCCGCAGCCTGCCGGAAACAGCAGCCCGGCAAAGTAAGTCCATAAATGCCGACGCCGTTTTCTCCGTCACGGCATCGGCATTGTCAACAAGAACAAGTCCGTTGTAAGCGGACATTTTGTCTATGAAACGGCATACAGCGTCATATCCGCTCTCTCCCTCACCCGCACCGAGCAGCCCCGCAATGCGCTCCGGGCAGTTATCATAAGCCGCAAGGCAGATAAGCACGCTTCCCGGCGTATCTTCCGCCAGCCCTGCGAGATACGCGCTCTTGCCGTAGCCCGCACAGCACACGACCGCGCCGAGAGGAGCCGATATACCGGGACGTTCCCTGCGGACAAAGCCGCCGGGAACGCCGGATATATGTATGTTTTCTGTTTTGTTAAGAGACATAGTGCTTATTCACCCTTGAGAGCCGCTGCGATATCTTCGGCTGTCGCGTCATGCGACAGCATCAGCGCGTCGAGCATCTCGTCCTTGTTGTAAGCTCTCAGGATATTGTTTGCGCGTTTCATTATTACCTTTTCGAAACCTTCCATCATCTCCGCGTCCGAAGCGGGCGTGTCTCCCGACATATCCGATATTGAGACACCGAGTCTCGCGAGAGCTATCTTATCTGCCTCGGAATCGGTAAGCTCACCGGCAAGGCTGCTCTTCTCGTCTTCCGAAAGGTCTGAAGAACCGGAAGCCTTCTTTGCCTGTGCCTTTATCTTGGCGCGCTTCCCCGCGAGGTACTCCTTAATGCTATCCATACGCATTGAAGCATCATTCTCTTTTTCCTTTTCCTCATTTTTCTTGTCGCGCTTGTCGAGAGCATTCTTGGCAAATTCCGCACCCTTATTTATGATAGGCCCGATCACATTTTTGACAATACCGCTTCCTGCGATACCGACGGCAGAGAATATCCCGGTAACCATCTGCGAAGCACCCGAGATGATATCACCGATTCCCTTGGTGGAAGCCTTGCTCTTCTGACGGTTGAACTTCTCTGCGATAGCCATTGCGAGCTTGTTCGCCTTTTCCGTGCTGCGGCGTTTCTTGGCTGTCTTGAGGGCTTTTTCATAGCGTTCAGGATCAGCCTTTGATTTAAGACTCCTTACCTTTCTCACTTCATCAGAGGTGTTGCTCAGCGCATACTTGCCCTTAGAGAACGAACCTGCCTTATCGGCTATCTGCTTTGCTTGTTTCTTAGCCTTTTTGTCACCGATGATACCGAGTACGGAGCTCAGAACGTTAAGACCGCCCGATGCCGCCGACAATGCACCTCCCGCTACACCAAGCTTTTTAGCTCTTCCGACATTACCTGAGCCGAGCAGAGCGCCGATGCCGCTGCCGAGACCGCCCACAGCCTTCATGATATGCTGTGCGCCTTTTATTCTTCCGCGTGTCTTGTTCTTGCGGCTTTTGGACTTCTTGGCACCGTACAGGCTTGAGATCGCGCCTATGGTATTGTTATAGGCGGCAGACACTCCCATAGCCATTTCCTTGACCGGCAGCTCCTTCTTCTCTAAGAGGTCTTCGTCTTCTTTCTTCTCGTCTTCCTTCTTCTCGTCTTCTTTCTTTCTTCTTCTTTCTTT
>JAGBLA010000082.1 GCA_017635675.1 Ruminiclostridium sp. | reverse complement strand
CGCAGGCTACGCTCTCTTCGACGGAAGTAAACGGTTTCGACAAGATTACGTTCTCCGCCGCGAAAGCAACTGCAGAATCGGATATAGCATTAAGCTCCGTCAAGCGCTCGAATGTCTTAATCAACGGGTCATCCGTTGCTAGCTCAATCAGCATAGGGTCCGATGTGACCGGTCAAAGCGTTGTTTCGATCAAAGGCGGAGAAGGAGACGACACGATAGCCCTCTCCGGCAAAGGCGCAGAAATCATTATGATGGGCGATAGCACTACATCGGGTAAAGATACGATCAGCAACTGGGTAGAATCCACCGGCGACACGGATAAGGGCAACACGATAAGCTTGAAAGGCGGTATGTCGTCCTTGATCCTCGGCACGGTTGCGAATGGTTCGGCGCAGGTTGCTCAGGACACAACGAGCGGCGCAACCTTCAGCGCGGGTTCGACTATTACGTCAAGCGATGCGACAACCGGATCCAATAAACTCGGCGTAAATGTAATCACCGACGATGGCACGTATTCCGCGCTTCTCTTTGGTAAAGCCGGGCTCACGAGTCAGCAGGGCATCAAGTTCGACAATTACAACTACTTGATCGCAGATAAAGACCAGACTCTCAACCTCGGCACAACAAGCAAAACTACCGTGGTTCTTGCGAACAGGGTCGACGAAAAACATTGGGGCGACACCGGCGTATATCAAAACGTCGTAACGGTTACTTCTTCCAAAAAGGGCAAGAGCTTAATCATCAACGGCAAAGAGAACGATTCGATGACCGCTAACTTAAGTGGATCCAACGATTCGGTTTGGGGCGCAAATAACCTCGTTGGTGATGAAATCACTCTGACGAAAGAAAAGAGCCAGGTGGTGTTCACCGGCGCAAACGATGGGTTGGACAGCATTACCAACTACGACTTCGGCTCTTCCGCGAGCAAGGCAAACGCCGTGCGCTTCTTGGACGGCGTAAACTATATCTCCGCAGGCAACCAAACCTTAACCTTCGGCGCGGACGAATCGAACGCCGTGGTGGTTAAATTTGCTGCTGCGACAGCGGACAGCATAGCGTACGGCTTCGGCACGGAAGGCGACAAATATGTCGCGGGTGTTGACGCGACTGCGGACGGTAAGGGCACAATCGCGTACGGATCCGACGTAAACGTATATATCGGACAGGGCGACAACTCTTACATAAGCGTTGATTCTGCCGCGAAAAACGTTAAACTCGGCTGGGACGGCGGCGCAGGCTATGTCAGCATCGGCGGCATAGACGCAACTTTGGCGAGCGACGGCGCGGTTGTTATCGGCACAACCGATAACGCGCAGAGCATAGCCGGATCTTCTAGGGGAGCGTCCTCCATCTCCGGCGGTTTCGTTGCGGACGAGTGGACCGACACTAACGCGGACACCTTATACGGCGGCGGCGTAGCCACAAAGACCACGACCTTCTTCGTCGGCGACAAAATGGGCAAAGACGAGATTCAGAACTTGTCCAGCAAGGACAACATCGTATTCCTCGGAACGAAGTACGAAGATTTGGTGAAGTTTGCTCCCGAAACGACGGACAGCGAGTTTACGTTCAAATTTGCGAACGGCAACGTTATCGAGGCTTCCGCGGGCAGCAAGAAGCTTGCGAACATAAAAGACGTATCTCTCTACTTCGACGACGGAACGTACATTTGGAACGGCTCCACACTCGAAAAAGCGGAGTAACAATTTGCAAACCACCATATTAGAGTTATCCGCAAATGCTTTAATAT
>JAGBLA010000081.1 GCA_017635675.1 Ruminiclostridium sp. | reverse complement strand
GTCGCAAGGTGCGAGAAGGAAGGTCTTGATATAGGCGACAGCGTCATACTCGAAGGGAACGGCATTGAAAACAAGTACATCGTCACAGGTGTGACAAGCTCTATGATGTTCAACGGAATGAGCATTTATCTCACGAAAGACGGCTATCTCCGCACGGAGTTCAATGCCAGACCTTCAGGTCTTTCGGTGTATCTCGCGGACGGCGTGTCGCAGGAGACATTTGAACAGCGCCTGTACGAAAAATTCGGCAAGAGCGTCAAGGACAGCATAAACGCGGAGATCACCGGCGGCACGCTCGAAGAACGCATACGCGCGGCTGCCGATCAGAAGCTCGCGACACTTCTTTCGTACTACGGGGTGACGAACGCGGATTACGCGATTGTCGTCGGCAATCAGCTGATAAAGGGCAACAGCAGAGGCTTTGTGATAAAAGAAGTTTCCTCGCTCATGAGCCTCGCAAAACAGCAAATGGGATCGATCGCGTCTGTAACACAGGTCGCAATGCCCGTGCTGGCGCTTATTATAGCGGTCGTTGTGGCGGTGATGCTCTGGCTCATTGTTTCAATGACGGTAAAGCGGCAGAGAAGAAGCCTCGGCATAATGAAGGGTTTAGGATATTCCTCAAAAGACCTTATGAAGCAGCTGGCGCTCAAAACAATGCCGGTGACGATAGTTTCTGTGGTAATCGCCGCGGTGCTGACAAAGTTTGTATATAGCTGGTTCTGGATGACGATGTTCGGCGTTATCGGGAATATCAGTGTTCACGTGACTATAGCTATGAGCGCAGTACTTGCGGTATTCTGCTATGTCGTGACTTACATCTGCGCCGGCAAGGTAAAGAAGATATCCGTGACCGAGCTTATGACCGAATAAGGGGGGAAGAATTATGAAGAATATAAAGAAAATCGCCGCTGCTGCAACAGCGCTTACAATGCTTGCCGCAAGCTCTCTTGCATCGGCTGAAAATGCTGCGGCGGGTAACAATGCGAAAGCTACGGCTGTTCGTTCCTCAGACAGCGAGTACATTTACTGTATAGCTTCAGTCAGCAAGGTGTATGTTTCCGCCGCGGTAATGCAGCTTGCCGACGAGGGGAAAATAGATATCGACAAGCCGGTGACGGAGTACATTCCCGGTTTCAGACTGGCGGACGAGAGATACAGGGACATAACCGTGCGTATGCTTATGAACCATACATCGGGACTTATGGGCTCGACGAGGAGAAACAGCGAGCTATACAACGACAACGATATGTACGCTCACGATAATGCTGTGGAGAACCTTTCGTCCCAGCGTCTCAAAGCCGACCCCGGCAAATTTGCGGCGTACTGCAACGACGGTTTTGAGCTGCTCGAAATGATAGTTGAGAACGTGAGCGGTATGACCTACACCGAATACATAAAAGAGAATATTTCGGACAGGCTCGGACTCGATATGACGGGAACTGCCGCCGATATGTTCGGAAATGAACATATCGTGCCTTCAATAAAAGCTGATAATTTGCGGCTCGATACGGCTTATGAAATGGGCTTCGGTACGGGCGGAATATTTGCCTCGGCTTCGGATAACGCGCTGTTCGGAACTTCGTTCTTCACGGGCGATAACACGCTTCTTTCCGAAAGCGCAAAAACTGAAATGTCAACCCGCTGGACGGACAAGGAATACTGTGACATGAACGGTCTCGGCTGGGACTACGCAGAGATTCCGCGCTATGCAGAACAAGGGATAAAAATTTCCGGCAAGGGCGGCGATGTGTCTATGGATCACGCTTACCTGCTTACCGCTCCCGATGAGCAGATAAGTGTTTCCGTGCTCTCCTGCGGCGGCAGCAGCACATACAACGACCTGATCGCGCAGTCGCTCATGGATATAGCTTTACAAGAAAAAGGCGTGACTGTTTCCGATATACCGGAAACTGATTGCACGACCGTTACAGAGATACCGCAGGAATACGAAAAATTTGCGGGCTGGTATGTCGTGAATGTTATGGGTATGGGTGATACGCTGTACAATGTTTCATTCCCTGAAAACAGGTATATGCACATCGAGGAGACCACGTACCGCAGGACGACCTGCACGGACTATCTATTCACGACCGACGGCGATTTCGCTGAGCTTGCATACGAGGTCGCGGAAAGCGGAGCCGATACCCGGCTCGCGGCGGGATACTCGCGTATTTCGTTTGAGGAAAACGCGGACGGGACATTTTTAAAAATGGCTGCGGGAATAGTTTATCCCGGTCTCGGCACTTTCGATGTAAAAAACTACGCCGGACAGAAAATAGAAGAAAACACAGTAAGTGACGATGTGATAAACGGGTACAAGGCTGTCGAGGGTAAGGCGCTTCTCCTTTGCGGCGACAAGTATTCTTCCACAAGCTATGACAGCAACGGTGTTACGCGGCTGTATGTGATCGACAAGCTGAAAGGGTATGTATTCGTCAGCGCAAGTATCGGTGAATACATACTGAAAATGTCCGATGCGGAGCACCTCACCTCGTTCAAAAATATACCGTCATCATCGAGCAGGGATATGTTCGATATCACTCTCGAAAAGGACGGGAACGGTATTGCGGCGCTTGATCTCAGCAATGCACAGAGATATATCATAGAGGACAGAATCCCCGTGTTCGACGGCTCCGTCAAGACCGTTACGATCACGGACGATGCTGCGTGGTTCAATATCTCCGACAGCATTGCGAACAGCTCCGTTGCGGTGACAAGACCCGAAAACAGCGCGGTATATGTCTATAACAAATTCGGCGAGGTGATCTATACTACACACAACAAAGACGCGAGACCGCAGATACCTATGCCGAAGGGCGGAAAGGTGCTGTTTCTTGGGGAGAGAAGGTGCAGATTTCAAATCAGTTTGTGATTCTCATTCGTGATACGGCGATCTGAAGAAACCGGTTAAATAAACACCGATATAATATAAGCCTTATCCCATATAATTAAGGATAAGGCTTTTGCGTTTTCAAATATTTATGTCTGAAACATATTGACAATAGAGAACTATTGTGATATAATAGCTAATGCAATTAGCATTATTGTGGAAAGGAGTAGCGCTATGAAAGCCGGGCTGAGCAAAGAGAAGATCATTATAATTGCAGCAAAAATGGCAGATGAGAAAGGTCTTGCTGAGTTGACGCTGAAAGCTCTCGCTGATGAGCTTGGGATAAAGCCGCCTTCGCTATATAAGCATTTCAACGGAGGGCTTGACGAGCTTAACAAAGAGCTTATGCTGTACGGCTGGAGGATGCTTGACGGGGAGATCACAAAAGCCGTTATCGGCAAAGCAAAGGACGATGCCGTTATTGCTCTCTGCCATACTTACAGGAAATTTGTATCGGAACACAAGGGCTTATTTGAAGCTATGCAGTGGTACAATATGTATCAGTCGGAGGAGCATCTGCAAGCCTCAGCGGGTTCGGTAGATATCATATACCGCTCACTCAGCTCTTATGAGATGACTGATGAACAGAAGGTGCATACCGTGCGTATGATAAGGGCTTTTCTGCAAGGCTTTTCCACTATTGAAGTCCACGTTGGCAGCAACTATCCCGTGCCGCTTGATGACTCATTTGATTTTGCATTGAGGACTATACTCAGTGGAATTGCCGATATGAAAGGGGACGAATAATATGAAAACATATATCAAGGGAATAATTATCGGTATCATTTCGATACTGTCATCTTTGTTAATAGTCGGAATACCCATAGGGACATCGCCCGTTGAGATCGTTGAGATTGTAATCTTAATTCTTGGAATAGTCATTCTCTTGTTTATGACATTAAAAACGAATAATGATACCGTGCTGTTGGCGGCAACAGCAACATATGTATTGACGGTATTTATTCTGACTATGATTATTGAATTATCCCACACCGATATTACTGTTCTTGCAATCGGATTTATTCCGGGTGCGGCAGTCGGGACTGTCGGGCTGATAAGAACAATAAAAAATAAATCAGATCATAAGATCACGGCGAGCCTCATTATAAACATAATCGGTATTGTCGCGTCCATTTGCAGTTTATGCTTAGTGATACCCAACGGCTGTTTTGTGATGTAATAATGTGAATTAACGATTGACACTTTTAACATTATGATATAATTTGTTAAAAATAGATAACGAAAAGGAGAAGCGATATGATGCTCACCATTGATACAGCTCCATGAATGGTCTGAGGAGGCCGCATGGAGGAACAGCCTGACTGCTGAAGTCCTCGGACTTTACATTTTGGATAAAATAATATCAAAGGAGCAAAGTCAGATGAAGTATTCGAGCCATTCATGAGCAGCAGTAATTCCCCATTTCTAACAGCTTTGTTCGGCGAAGTCAAGGGTTCCGGAGCAGCCATGCTGTTCTTTGTAATGGGTATCACAGGAGTTCTGATATGTATTGTCTTTTCCGCTGTTCTGAGCAAGTACAAACGGACAGACGAGCGGAGACTACATCTACTGTATAGGCTTCGGCTGGGTGTTCAATGAGGGCGGCAGTGGAGAAGGCTCAGTCAACTATGAGATGTACTGCAACGGAAACAAAATTGGATACTACGGATGACGGAGTTCCGTTCCCATATAGAAGTTCCCCTGTTCCCTTTGGCAGCGCGATTTCTCACGCTGCCGTTTTCTTGTATTCTCTGCTGTCGAGTGTGATTGTAGCGACATACACGTTGAAGCGGAAGTAAATCTCGACTTCTTGTTCTCTGTGTCCGTTGGACTTATCGGCTTCGTGTACGACGATTTTCTCGACGAACTCGTGCATCAGCTTTGGTGTAAGCTCCGGGACGTGCTCATATCTGCGGACGATTTCGAGAAAATGCAATATATCGCTGCTTTTCTGTTCTTTCTCGTCTATCAGAGTGCGGAGCTTTGCCGTTTCTTCTCTCAACTTACGCTGTTCGCCGGTATAATCCGCTGACATCTGCGAAAACCGTTCGTCGTCGATCTTTCCGAGAACATTATCCTCGTACAGCCTTTTGAAAAGCCTGTCAAGTTCCTCAATTCGGCGCTCGTCCTTTGAGAGAAGCTTTTTAGCTTTCTTGACCTCATCGAGATGTGTTGCCGATGATCTCTCCATTGACCATTGAACGAATCCGTCCTCGTCGTCACGGACTGCACCAAGCAGCTTGTTTATTTCTCCGAGTACGATCTCCTTTAGAATACAAGTCCGGATGTAATGCACGGTACATTCGTGATACTGGCGCGAATATGTCCCGCATTTCATAGATTCATACTTTGGCGAAATGCCCTTACCACGATTCAGATACAGCTTTGCGCCGCAATCCGCACAAAAGACGATGCCCGAAAACGGGTTAGGCTCATTGCTCCTCTGCGGCTTGCGTTTGTTGGCGCGAAGCTGCTGAACAAGGTCGAAATCATGCTGCGAAACGATAGGTTCGTGGGTATTCTCGAAAATCAGCCAGTCCTCTTTTGGAAAAAGAATACGCTTTTTGCACTTATACGACTTTGTCGTTGTCTTGAAATTCGCGGTATGCCCGGCATATTCGACCTTTTCCAGTATATCCCGGACGGAGCGCTGATCCCACTTGGAACCTACCCGGTTACTGCCGTTCGTTCCCATTTCCGCGAAGTGCGCCGACGGTGTCGGAATGCCTTCCGCCGTCAATCGTTTTGCGATTTGAAGCGGTCCATAGCCCTCAATGCAGAGCTTAAAGACTTTCCGGACGACCTCAGCGGCAGGTTCGTCGATCACCCATACGTTTTTGTCTTCATCAGACTTCTTGTATCCGTATGGCGCACGGGTTGCTAAATGCTTCCCCGACTGACCTTTAGCCTTGAAAACCGCTCTGACCTTGCGCGAAACGTCTTTAGCGTAAAACTCGTTAAGCAGGTTCTTGAACGGTGCGAAATCGTTGTCGCCATGCTGAGAATCCACATTGTCGTGAATGGCAATGAAACGAACGTCATGCTCCGGGAAGAACATTTCCGTGAAATAGCCGGTCTGCAAATATTCACGCCCGAGACGGGACAAGTCCTTTACGATGACTGTTGACACCTTGCCGTTTTCGATGTCCGTTTTCATTCTCTGAAAGTCCGGTCGGTCAAAGTTTGTGCCACTGTAACCGTCGTCAGCGTAGATCTGCGGATTGACAAAGCCGTTTTCTTTTGCGTATCTGAGCAGAATTTCCTTTTGATTTGTAATGCTGTTGCTTTCTCCCGCTAGCATATCGTCCTGCGAGAGGCGGCAGTAAAGTGCCGTTATCTTGTTTGTCATTTTTCCTCCTGTTCCCAACAAACAAGCGGCGGCTATCGGTTTGTGCTATTATTATACACCTTTGCAAGAAATTTGTCAAGGCTTTAAAGTTTTATTTCAATAAACCGCCGCTTTTAATTGCAATTAGTTGTCCGTATCGTTCAAATCCTGCAAGATCAGCCTACCGACAACATCGGCGAGGGTTTCGGTACATTCAAGGTTGAAGTGCGCCGTAACCTTATAGACTGCCTTACCAAACCTGTAAATTGATACGTTGTCCGTCTGAACGGGCGGTTCTGCCGTATTCGCTGCGACGGGCGTAGTTATTTCATTTCTTCTCAAATAGACCTCCATTCCTTACCGGTGCACCTCTATTTTTCTGTGGTGTCGCCGGTTTTGTGTTTCCTCTCTCACTTAAATTGATCTCTTTTTCTTTGGCGCTGACTGATGTTTCTGTTTTTCTTCCGCTTTTTTGCGCTCCTGCTCTTCCTGCTTACGACGGCGTTCTTCTTCGGCACGGCGCTCCTGTTCCTTGCGAGCAAGTTCTTCCTGACGCTCACGCTCGATTTGTTCCTGACGCTGGCGCTCGGCTTCGGCACGGGACTGCATAAAATCATCGACACGATAGATCTTGTCGTAATCCAAATAGTACCCGACGTTGTCTAAACAGATAACATCGCCGGCATACAGATTTGCCGTATCTCTGATAGTTGTCAGCACCTCGCCAATCTTATCGGGATCAGCACTAACATCGAACACGCTCTGCTCAAAGCTCTCATTATAGTAGTCTATGTTTGCTCTCGCAACATGAAAATTATTGGTCTCGATAGGCGTATAGACCGCATACTTTTTTGCTTTGAGCTCGGCTACCCTCGCCTGCTCCTGTTCCGAAAGCTTTTCACGGGTCCGCTTGACGAGCTTGGTGATGTAGTCATCCCGGTCGTTGTAGGTCGTGATGATGTTATGCAGAAGCGCTTCGCGCTTTTTCAGTTCCACAAGTTCTGCCTGCATCTCCGCGAGCCGTGCGTTATCGGATTCCACTTCTGCGCTGTATTCCGAGACATCAGCCAAAGATGAGACCCCGGCATTTTTCAGTATCAGCTTGTCCGCCTTTTTCTGCGAAGCCGGATAAGGCTTGGTCTTACGGAAGAATCGTTCGGCGGCGGCAGCCACGATCTGCTTGTGCTGTATTTCCGCACTCAAATCCGTGATCTCGGTTTCAAGCTCCGTTATCCGCTTCTGCGTTTTTTCAAGAAGTCCCTCAGCTTGTCCTATGCCCGTGATATGCTCGGAATTTATGAGCGCAAGCTGCTTGACGAGAAGCTCGGTCTTGTCTTTTACTCCTGCCGCAAAACAGATGTTCCGCGTCTCGCGCTCGAAATCCCGAAGTATCAGCTGATATATCTCCGTGATTGTCCGCTGCTTTGGCTGGGAGTCGAGATAATCCTGTATGCGCTGTCGGAGCATATTTTCCGTGTAGTCCACGCCGAGCGTTTTCAGCCGTACCGCCCGTCCCTGCTCCGGAGCCTTGACAGAAATGTAGAAACCACGTTTGACCGTGTAGCCGTGCGCTTCCATGATCTTCAACAGCTCGTCGAGATTTTTCGCAAAGGGTATCAGGTGGTCGATGTATTCGGCGATATGCGCTTTCCACGATGTTCCCCGCTTGCGGTGCAGCCACTCGCCGTAGCAAATTGCGTAAGGCTTGTGGTCGGGCTGGGCGCGGAGCTTTTCTATTTCTCCGATACCATAACTGCGGCAGATAGCGTCCGAAACCTTACGAACCCGGTCAAGGCTTGTCTTGTTGCTGTTGAACTTTTTGCCGTTCAGATCGTAGGGGCATAGCAGGAAGTGATTGTGGATATGCTCGGTGTCAACATGGGTGGTCACGACCACCTGATAGTCCGCGCCAAACGCTTTCTGCACCCACTCCACACCTATCCTGTGCGCCGTTTCTACGCTGCACTCGCCTGCCGCGAACGACTGGACAAGATGAAATGCCTTGACAGGTGACTTACCCTCAAACGGCTTTGCGGTAAAACTCTTGTGCGAGCACACCTCGTATGTCAGTTTGAAATCCTGCAAAGCTTCTTTCAAATCTGCGGAAGTGTTAATTCCGGTAAGCAAAGAGCGTTCTTCTGTCTTGGCGGGATTAGCGATATAGTTCAAGCAGCCAGCGACTGAATCTTTGATTGATATGACTTTGATATACGGCAAATTTCCTCCTTGAATTCGTCGAGCCTTGCAAGATCGTCTGGGCGAATGTACCCGGTCTCGTTTGCTATCCTCGCTATTTGATTTATGTTCGAGCCGATCCTGTTAAGTGCAACCACATAATCATGGTTTTCTTTCAGGTCGATCACGAACACCTTACCCTTCAGCGC
>JAGBLA010000080.1 GCA_017635675.1 Ruminiclostridium sp. | reverse complement strand
GAAATCAGATGAAATATCAGTAAAAATATGGTATAATCATATCAATAATGAAATAAGGAAAGGTAAAAAAGACATGAACATTGCTATCGCTCAATCCGGCGGTCCTACCTGCGCTATCAATTCTTCCCTTGTCGGCGCATTTTCGGAAGCCCTCAAGACTCCCGGTATAGACGCTGTATTCGGCTCTATAAACGGTATTGAAGGCATAATTAAAAACAATCTTATCGACCTTAAAAATTTTATACGCACGAACGATGATATGGAGCTTCTGAAGCAAACTCCCTCAACTGTCCTCGGCTCATGCCGCTATAAGCTGCCGGACCCGGACACAGACAGCACAGTTTACGAACAGATCATGAACTGCCTGCGCAAACATGATATCCACGCTCTTTTGTACATTGGCGGCAACGACTCTATGGACACAGTGCTGAAACTTTCTGACTATGCACAGAAGCACAATGAAGATGTACGGATAATCGGGATACCGAAAACAATAGATAACGACCTTTGTGTTACCGACCATACTCCCGGGTTCGGTTCGGCGGCTAAATATGTCGCTACCACCGTACAGGAAATAGTTTGCGACAGCTCGGTATATAGTGTAGAGTCCGTCACGATTATTGAGATAATGGGCCGTCACGCAGGATGGCTCACCGCTTCTACCTGCGTTATCCGCACAAACGGTGTGAGTGCGCCGCACCTTATCTATCTTCCCGAAGGTAATTTCAGTACAGCACAGTTCATAGAAGATGTAAAACGCGAACAGGCAAAGCACAAAGCTCTTGTTATAGCAGTCTCCGAGGGCATTGAGCTTGACGACGACAGCTGCCGCTCCGGTATGGTGGATAATTTCGGTCACAAATACCTTTCGGGCGTAGGAAAACAGCTTGAAAACCTTGTCCGGGATAAATTCGGCTGCAAGGTGCGTTCGATAGAACTGAACGTGATGCAGCGCTGCTCGTCACACATCTGCTCCAAGACCGATATAGATGAGGCGTTTGAGATAGGCGCGGCAGGCGTGCGGGCTGCGCTTGCGGGAGAAACAGGAAAAACCATGGTGTTCAAGCGTATCAGTGATGTTCCCTACATTATTGACATAGTCTCCGTCCCTGCCTCGGAAACTGCCAACAAGGAAAAGATGTTCCCGAAGGAGTGGATAACACCTGACGGCACGAACGTGAACGATAACGCATTGAGGTATTTCCTGCCGCTTATACAGGGTGAAAATGTGCTCCGAATGCGCAACGGTATGCCGGAGCATTTCAAGATAAAAGAAGAAGTTCTCAAATAAACAAAACCTCCCTATACGGGAGGTTTTATTATTTAAACAGGCATTACCTTGTTCGCTTTGTCCGCATGAACAGCGTCGATACCATTCTGCTTGTCGCGGCGTTTCTCAAAGAACTTCTCCGCTACCTGACCGAACATAGCATAGCTGAGAACGTCCTCGTCCTGCTGTGCCCACTTTGCAGCCTCGGCTTTGAGCTTTTCAAGCTCGGGCTCGATAAGGTCTGCGGGACGGCAGTCTATCGGTTTCTCGTCACCGAGTATCTTCCTGCGGAATTCGGGATCTATCGCTGCCGGAGTCTTACCGTACTCACCCTTTACAAGTCCCTTGAACTCCTTGGTCACAGTCTTGTATCGCTCACCCATGATAACATTGAATACAGCCTGTGTGCCGACGATCTGTGATGTAGGAGTTACGAGCGGCGGATAACCCGCGTCTTTTCTTACACGCGGTACTTCCTGCAGCACTTCCTCGAATTTGTCGGACTTACCCGCCTGTTTGAGCTGTGAAAGCAGGTTGGAAAGCATACCGCCCGGAACCTGATAAATAAGCGCGTTAGCGTCAACCGCAAGCATCTTCGGGTCAAGAAGTCCGCTGTCAAGATACTTCTTGCGAAGCTCCATGAAATACGGACGAAGCTCTGTGAGCTGTTTTAAGTCAAGTCCGGTATCATAAGGTGTACCCTGAAGAGCTGCTACCATAGATTCCGTAGGCGCGTGTGATGTACCGTTAGCCAAAGGCGACATTGCAGTGTCTATTGCGTCAACTCCTGCTTCAATGCCCTTTAACAGGCACATGGAAGCAAGACCGGAGGTGTAGTGAGTATGAAGCTGAATCGGGATCTTGACATTTGCCTTGAGAGCCTTCACAAGCTCCTCGGTACGGTACGGCGTGAGAAGCGCAGCCATATCCTTGATACAGATAGAATCAGCTCCGCATTCCTCGATCTGTTTAGCGTAGTTTACATAATAATCGGTGGTGAAGATCTCACCGAGAGTGTATGATATCGCTATCTGAGCGTGAGCGCCCTCTTTCTTGGCTGCTTTTACCGCTGTCTGGAGATTTCTCACATCGTTGAGAGCGTCGAAAATACGAATTATATCAATTCCGTTTGCAACGGACTTCTGAACGAAGTATTCAAGTACATCGTCAGCATAGTGACGGTATCCGAGCATATTCTGACCGCGGAAAAGCATCTGGAGCTTTGTATTCGGCATTTCGCGGCGGAGAGTTCTCAGTCTGTCCCACGGATCCTCATTAAGAAAGCGCAGACAGGAATCGAATGTCGCACCGCCCCAGCACTCTACGGAGTAAAAACCGCACTTATCCATAGCGGAGAGTATCGGAAGCATATCGGGCGTTGACATTCTCGTTGCTATAAGAGACTGGTGCGCGTCACGGAGAACCGTTTCTGTTATCTTGACTTTAGCCATTTCAAACAAGTCCTTTCATTATGCATTTATAGTAGCGATCACGGTTCCCGTGTTTACAGAATCGCCCTTTGAAACATTGATAGAAGCAATCGTACCGTCGCACGGCGCGGGTATAGCATTCTCCATTTTCATAGCTTCCACTATCACGATGTCGTCGCCGTTCTTTACCTTGTCACCCACCTTAGCCTTTACGTCCACAACTGTTCCGGGCATAGGAGCTTCAACCTTTACGCCGCCCTGTGCGCCTGCGGGAGCAGCCTTCGGAGCTGCAGGCTTTGCTGCCTTAGGAGCCGGTGCTGCTGCGGCAGCAGGAGCTTCTGCACCTGCATCGATCTCTTCAACGCTTACGTCATACGCGTTGCCGTTTACTGTAATACTGTATCTTTTCATTGTCTTGTCTTCCTTTCTTCTATCAATAAACAAAGTTGATATGCTTTCTGTCCGGGCTGTGAACTCTCTTGTCGAAGAATACTTCAAGCGCGGAAACTATCTCCGCGAGAGCATCGGCAGGCTCTATAACTCTGTCAATGCTTCCTATGGACGCGAGTGTGAATGCGCTTGCTTCATTATCCTTGTACTCCTCGATAAGTGAATCCTCATTTGTTCCGTCCAGCTCATCGCCGCGCAGGAATATCACCGCAGCCTTCGGGTCAGCCGCAGATATGATGCTGTTTTCATAAGCGAAAACAATGTCGCTTGCGGGAGCTATCGCGCAGTACGCAGAGCCGTAAGCCTTTTCTGTTATAAGCGTTATCTTGGGAGTCGTAGCACTCGCGTAGATCTGAGCGAGCTTTGCTGCGTCACGTACAGAGCCGGCAAGCTCGTCCGCCTGAGTACCGCCGATACCTGCACTGTCAAGAATGGTGATCACAGGTATAGTGAACGCGTCGCAGAAAGATACAAATCTCGCTATCTTCGCACAGTCAGCTGCAGAAAGTTTTCCCTCTGCCTTATCGGTAGCCACAAATCCGACAGTTGTGCCGAATACACTTCCTAAAGCGGTATATGATGCTGTTCCGAAGTCCTTGTAAAGCTCCGTAACGCTGCCCTTGTCCGGAGCCAGCGCCTTGACGGCAGTTTCTCCCTTCATGTCAGCATTGAGCGCACATACAAGGTCGCTGCTTTCATCTGCATACGGCTCGAAGATACCGCTGTCCAGATTGTTCTGAGGCAGATACATAAGAAGTTTTATCGCTTCATCTATTGCAGCACTGTCGTCCTTCGCAGTTATCGCAGCAATACCTGCTTTTGCTGCATTGGCTGCTGTTCCGGCGCCCTTCAGGCTCTCGTCCTCCGAAACAAACGGCGCAGTCATGAAGAACTCGGACTTTTCCGCCATTATCACGAAATCGGCCATTCCCGCTATCATAGCAGCCGTACCCGCACAAAGACCTGCAACTATCGAGATCTGCGGCACAACGCCCGAGAGCTTTGCCGAAGCCTGTGCTATGTAAGCGTAAGCATTCAGCATCGCAGCTCCCTCGGCAATATCTCCGCCCTTGCTGTCATAAATACCGACTACCGGCGAGCCGTTCTTGACCGCCATATCATAGAGCTTAACGAGTTTTGCCGCGGCAGTGCTGTTCATAGCTCCGCCCTTTATCGAAATATCCTGTGAGAACGCGAAGATCTTAAGTCCGTTTACTTTTCCGTATCCGGTAATAACACTTGCGGTCTCACCGCCGGAGCCAACATATTTGCCTGTCTCGACAAAATTGTCCTCACCGCCGAAAAGCCTTATAAGACGCTGTCTTGCTTTGCTGTCGGGTATGGACTGCTCCATTTCAGCCAATGTTTTTCTTGCCACCTTGGATAACCCTCCTGTATCAACGAGGGAGCTTTCCCCTCAAAATTTACCATTTTATATTATACTACAATTCATCAGAAAAAACAAGTCTTTTTGATAAATTTTTAGCAGGGTGCCGTGAGTTCGATACGATTTCCCTCGCTGTCAACGATCTCGGAGACCCAGTTGCCTTTTATCTGCGTCAGAGGGAAGCGTATCTCCTTACCGGACATCTTGTGCTCCAGCACTTCCCTGCATTCAAACGATATGCTCGGCAGGCAATTGCTCCCGAAGCTGTGCTTTTCGTGCATTTTCTCATACGCGAACAGCCCGAAACGAAATCCGTTCACGTCAAAAACGCTGTAAACACCGTCCATTTCAGTCACAGGCTGTTCAAACAGATCCTCATAAAAACGTACAGCTCTGTTCATATCCTTTACGCAGATATACAGAGAGTTAATGTTTATCTTCATGATTATGCTCCAAAAGCTCGAAATCTATCATTCCTCCGCCTACATCAGCCGCCGTACACTTCACCCGGACAGCATCTCCTATTGTATATGCGGTATTTGTGACAGTCTCAACAAGCGAGATGTCATTGGCAAGCTCATACGTCCCCGCGGGAAGCGTCAATGTATCTACCCTGCCCTCGACAGTATTCGGAAGCTCCACGAAGAATCCGTTTCCGGTAACTCCGGAGATAAAGCCGTCAAATTCCTCGCCGATGTGCTTTTTCATGTACTCCGCCATGTAGAACTTATCGCAGTCCCGCTCTGCAGCCACAGCTATAAGCTCGGTGATACTCGCGCGGTAAGCCTGTTCATGAGCGAATTTTTCATATTTCTTTATAAGCTTGTCCGTCGGCATACCCGAAACCGCATCAGTGAGTATGCGATGTATGGACAAGTCTGCAAGACGGCGTATAGGCGAAGTAAAGTGGCTGTATTCCTTCAGTACGAGACCGTAGTGACCGAGGGGCTCCTCGCTGTATTTCGCTTTCATCATCGAACGCAGAACAAGATTGTTCACAACGGGCGCTTTCGGGTCATCTTTCACCCTTTCCAGCACTGCCGAAAGATCGGCTGCCGTACTCTTTTCGTTGATACCGAGGTTGTCGATACCGAGATTTACCAGCATTTCCGAAAGCTTCATAAGCTTATCTGTATCGGGGCTCTCATGCACACGGTAAACGAACGGGAACTCCTTATCCATAGCCATTTTAGCCGCACAGCCGTTGGCGCACAGCATAAATTCCTCTATTATCCGCTCGGCAAATCCACGGGTACGTTCTCTGATGTCAATGCAGACTCCGTTTTCATCGCAGATTATCTTGCTTTCCGCGGAGTCTATATCAGGTGCGCCTCTTCCCTCACGGTTCTTTATAAGCACCTCGGTAAGCGTGCGCATGACCGGTATCTGACCGGACACCTCAGCATATTTTCGCTGTATTTCCCCGTCCGCCGTACCGTCAAGTAAAGCGTTGATCTCGCTGTAAACTCCCTTTACCCGTGAGCGGATAATTGTCTTGGCAAATCTGAACTTTGTTATCTCGCCGCTCTGAGCAATATCCATTATGCAGGAAAACGCGAGTCTGTCCTCGTTTGGATTAAGTGAGCAGATACCGTTTGAAAGCTGTTTCGGCAGCATGGGTATTACACGGTCGGCTATATATATGCTTGTTCCGCGGTCATGTGCGGTCTTGTCAAGCGCAGTTCCCTTGCGGACATAGTGCGATACATCTGCAATGTGAACGCCGAGACGATAACCCTTCTCCGTGAGTTCAATGCTCACCGCGTCATCGATGTCCTTTGTGTCGGCACCGTCGATAGTGAATATGGGATAAGCCCGCAGGTCTTCTCTCTTCTGTATCTCGACAGCGTCGATGCCGCAGCGCTCCAGCTTTTCAGCTTCCGCCAGAGTTTCATCGGAAAAAACGGTCTCAATGCCTTTTTCGTCGATATACGCGTCAACAGAGCATTTCGCGTATTCCGAGCTTCCGTATATCGAAACTATATCTACAGTTATATCGCTGTGGTGTTCGGCGCGCTCGTGTATAGAATAGCGTACTTTGTCGCCCTCTTTTATCTGATTGCCGTTCCAGTTCATGATCAGAAGCGGGTCGGAGAAGAAACCGTCGGGTCGCAGGCGCAGGTTCTTATAGCTTGCGACTATGGTACCTGTCATCACGCCCTCGTTTTCCTCGGTTATCAGCACCACTTTCGCGGTATCCGACTCATGCTGTTCGTCCGCGTATTCCGAAACAAAAGCGAGCACCCTGTCGCCGGGGACGGCTCCGAGCAGATCCTTCCCGCGTACAAAGTATTCCTCATCTTTATCGTCATTTCTGATAAAACCGTGAGTGCGGGCAATTCTGACGACCGTACCGTTGAAATAGCGACTTGCGCCTTTAAGGATATATCTGCCCTTTGAATGATATACTATGCCGTCTTTTTCAAGCGCCGACACAACGCCCATGACACGCTTTCTGTCCTTTTTGGCTGTACCGAGCTTTGTAAGAAGAGCGCCCTCGGTAAGTCCCTCTTTCTTCATTGGCAGAAGAGTCTCGATTATCTTTTGTCTGAATAAATGTTTCATTTCTTCCTCATTTTCCGAACAGCCGCCTGTTCATTTCACTGACAGTCACCGGCTTTTCAACTATAAGACCCGGCTTTCCTCCCTTTTTTCCGCTTATAAGCACAAGAAAAGGTCGTTCTCCCGTATCGCTGTGATGCGCAAAACGCATGACTTTTGGTTCGAGGCCGTATTTGCGCATAAGGCAGACTATATCGGCTATGCGTTCCGGGATATGACACATTTTCAGATAACCGCCGTATTTCAGCAGCAGCGCCCCGGCGCGTATAACACTCTCAAGATCGCAAAGAAGCTCGTGACGGGCATTAGCCTGTGCGGGAGACAATCGTTCCTCACCGCAGCCGGGTCTGTAATAAGGCGGATTTACGGTTACGAGCTCCATTTTTCCCCGCGGTACTGTGAACAGCTCCTCGTCATTAGTGAGATCCGCCCTGACAGGTATCAGCCTGCCTTCAAGCCTGTTCTTTTCAACAGTAGTCTGCATAAGCCCGAAAGCTTCATTCTGGATCTCCACCGCGTATGAAACCGCAGGCTGCTTTCCCCAGGCATAAAACAGCATCGGTATTATACCGCAGCCGCTGCAAAGGTCGCAGACATTATCCTTCGGTGAAGGTACCGAGAACTCCGCGAGCAGCAAAGCGTCCGTACCAAACCTGTGATCCTCGCTTACATATATTTCGTGTCCGAAAAGATCGAATACTTCACTTTCCATGTCTGCTCCTATTCTATCACTGCCCAGTTGTCATCTTCGTCAAGGCTGTCCACAGGCAGAGTTATAACAGACGGCAGAGTATATGTCGTGACCACTGGAGTACGTTCGGTAGTAGTTACAGAAGAATAAGGTATCGCAGTCACTTCGGAGGTGACTGTACTGCTTTCCGCAGGACTTGTGGTCTTTTCAGGAATAAGCGTTTCCTTTTCGGATTCAAGCTCTTCGGCACCGATATCCTGTGATACCATGTAAGCGGAAGCCCTCTCGCCGTAAGCATAAAGCCTGAGATCTCCGCTCTCCGCCACCATAAGAAACGGCGTCATGCTGTTTTCGAGCGCAGAGATATCCTCCGAAATATTTACAGCAAGGAAACTGTTTTCCGGTACAGATTCTATGTCGTATGTCACCTTGACAGTTATATTCCTGTTCAGGAACTGGAGCATAAGCGCGTCATGCCTGCTTATATTGTAAGCCGTTACCGAAGGAGCGCCGACCTGATTGAATACGTGTTTTGAAAGCTCGCATACAGACGTGTTTTTCTCAACTGACTCGTTGCGGCATATCGGAAGATAGACAACAGAGATGAATACAAGTGAATATACGGTAATAGTCGTCATCAAAGCAGAGATTATGATAGAGCGGTACCTTTTGGTGCAGCTTATTACCACAAGCAGAACCCCCATAA
Organism: Ruminiclostridium sp.; assembly: GCA_017635675.1. Classification (GTDB taxonomy): domain Bacteria; phylum Bacillota; class Clostridia; order Oscillospirales; family Ruminococcaceae; genus Ruminiclostridium_E. The sequence continues at coordinate 6,876 of JAGBLA010000080.1, read as the reverse complement.
CGCAGAAAGTCATGGACATAGTAAGCATAAGGCTGTCAAAATTAAGCAGTTCCCTGCTCGCCGCCCCGACTCTCAGGGGATACAGACCCAGTACCGGCGCTATTCTTGTAGATGTAGAATTGAGAATGACCGGTACGGAAGTAAGTATAAACGCAATATAGACCACTCCGAGCACTGCACCGGCACCGAGTATCTTGTTCACACTAATTGAATGTGTGAACAGCATGATAAGAACAAATACCAGAGCGAACGGAACGACACCGTCTATAAATCTTCCGAACATCATGGTATCCTGATAGACGCCGTATCCGTCGCTGGAAAAACGGTAAAGCGTACTGAAACATATCGTGAAAACAACGGTAAGAACAGAGAAGAACGAGAACACAGAAAGCTCCGGTTCATAGCTCTGCTGTTCTTTCTTTGCCTTATGCTTGATACAGGAGGATAAAACGGCTGCAAACAGACAGAACGATACAGCTCCGAGCCCCCATGTCGTTACGGTATAGTAATACATCTGAGCACACAGGGTATTGGTTATGCGCATGAACCCGTCGCCTGAGATGTTGTCCGAGAAAGCGGTAAAAAAGTCGGTGAGCGTGTTTTTCAGCAGCGACGGATCCTCCGCACACCATAAATACCTCTGTAAAATATACGAAACAAAAACAACACCGCACGTGACTATCGCGAGCGAAGAAAAATATGCGGCAAGATTGATTATCTTTTTCCCGAAAAATACACGTTCAAGTATCACCGCGGCAGTAAGAGCCAGAACAACTGCTATAAGCCTTGTATGTGCCGCAAATGATATACCGCATACGGCTCCGGTAAGGAACGACATGAAAAAGCGGGATGTCTTGTTCTTACAGTCGGCAGTTCTGAACACAAGCCATATAATTATCCACGGAAGCACTATGGATACGGTCTCTGTCCAGGCAAATTTAGTGTGAGCATAGTAACAGCAGTACCCGCCTGCCGCAAACGCGGTGATCATGCATTTCCATATCTTGCCTGTCCTCATACGGTAAGCGAGATAGTAAGCTATAAGCGGTATTACGCTTATCAATGCCGAATTTACCGCGAGCATGACTTTATACTGTACAGACGGGTCGTCAAAAATCAGTACTGCGGGCGTATAGATAAGTCCCTGGAGAAAGCCGTAGTAATAATCGACAGCGACCATTACGCCTGCCCAGTTTCTTCCGGCAAAAAAATCCGCTACGGCAATAACCGACAGCTCGTTGGGGTCAACCGCAGGATAATCCAGTCCTGATCCGCCGATGAGGTGAAACAGGAAGAATATGATGTACATAGGCGGATAAACCGCTTTATTTCCGTATTTGTGATATAATGCTCTGAGCTTTTCGTAAATCAGTTTACCTCACCTCCCCGGCGATGATCGTTCCGGTCAATTCAGAAAACCGGATGCGGAAATAAAAACATTCAGGAAATAAACAAGTATGAACATAAGCCCGAGCCCTATCAGCACATACGCCATACGAGGATTTCCGCTGTGCTCAAGGGCTGCGTAGTATTCTTCCGATGTGGCGTCCTTATAGCGCTCTCTCAGCGCAAGTATCTTGCTTACGCTCCAGCGCATATAGATATAGTCGTTGAACAGCAGCAGAATTATTCTGAAGAACAGCATAATATAAGATGTGATATTTGCAAGTGCAATAAGCGAAGGATCAAAGTTTCCGTTACCCGGATCGTTCATATAGATTATCTGCGTTATGAACGTGGGCACAGTAAGAATGAATGACGCAAGAGTCATGATAAATGCGGGACCTGTCATTCGCCTGTAAAAATGGTAAAGCGGCATGAAAAGCCATGCGGAAATATTGAAGGATACCACCTTTCCGCTGTTTGCCATGTTCATGAACAGCGAGAAAAAGCGCGGTGTGCTGAAATTGTGCATACCGAGAAAATGCACGAGCTCCGCCTGCTTTACTCCGCGGCAGGTAAGTTCCTCGCCGTCCTGAGGCGAAACAATGGGGCGGTTCAGTATCTTGTCCGAAAAGCTTTCAAGGCTTGTTATCGGCATCATAGGGTCAAGCTTGTTATCTGCCGTATCCGGTTCCTCCGCAGGTTCGGGAACCGGCTGACCGTGCTCCTTTTCCCAGTCATAACCGGAATCGTGTCTGAACTCATTCGGACAGGACGGTTCATTATCCCAGCAAATCCTGTGCACGGGAGTGCCGCAGACAGGACAGTACACCTTTTCCTCGCCGTTATCGAGCTCTCTCCCGCAGCGATCACAAACCGGCTTACGGGGGCTTAATATGGAAGCTCTGCCGGTCGCCCGCGGTCTCGGAGTATGTGTTCCCTCATAGGGACAGCTGTGTGTAAGGTTATAGCAATACCTGTGCATGGAAGCTCCGCAGTCCGGGCAATAAACACGTTCGTCATTCTCGCTGAACGGCTTTCCGCATATCTCACAGCCGTCTCCGTCCGGAAACAGTCTGTCGCTCTTTCCGGGAGTTCTTTCCGCCTGCTCTTTTCTCATTTCAGCAAACCATATATGCTTACTTACATTCGGACACTCGCCCTTCATCTCAAAGCAGTCCTTGTGCATAGGAGCTCCGCAATCGGGACAGTATATCTTTTCGTCATCATCTGTGATAGGCTCGACGCATATCCTGCAAATATCGGTACGATTCATCAGATATTCCTTTCTTAAAATGGTTTCTCTGAACATTATCGGTATTATTATATCACAATTTCCTTTATTTTGCAATACTATGATAACAAAATAGTGTTTTTTAGAGGTTCCCTAAATAAAGGGAACCTCTAAAAACAGAAAAGACCCTGACAGAGACATATCTGCAGGATCTTATATGTTTACGCAAGACTTTTATCTATGAAATCAAATACAGTTTCCCAGTATTCTTCGGGAGCCTTTACACAGGCTTCGGTATGTTCCGCGCCGGGAACGGTAAAAAGCTTTTTATCCTTGTTTCTGCAAGAGTTATAAAGCTTATAGACCATACTGAACGGCACAAACGTATCGGATTCCCCATGAATAAAGCATATAGGAACTTTAGCGCGTTTTACCGCCGATACACAGTCTCCGTCACGGAGAAAACTCCAGCCGTCATTTATTCTTGTGATAATATCGCTTATCCACAGTATCGGATATGGAGGAAGATGAACAGTGTGCATGATATTGTATTCAAACTCCTCGCGTACAGATGAATAACCGCAGTCCTCTATCACTGCCTTCACATTCGCGGGAATCTTCTCGCCTGCAGTCAGCATTACAGTCGCGGCTCCCATAGACACACCAAACAGGATTATATTCTTTGCGCGCTGCTCGAGAATAAGCTTGTTTATCCAGTCGAGCATATCCAGTCTTTCGAGGTGTCCCATAGTCGTTCTCTTGTCGTCGCTCATTCCGAAACCGCGCAGATCCGGGAGAAATACGCTGTAACCTGCATCAAGGAACCTGCGTACATATCTTATCATACCTCTCCATTCTGAGTCATATCCATGAACAGCTATCACCCAGTTGTCGGAATTGTTAGGAAAGAGTGCTCCGTGGAGACAGAACCCGTCACGGGATATAAGATATGTATCTTTGTACTTATTACGGCTCACCCATTCGAGGTTTTCCTTGGTCACACCGCTTGAAAACTTCTGAGAGCCGGTACGAAGATACTTCTTGTTAAGAGTTACGGCTGCATAGGCGGAAAAAACGGCAAGCACCGCTATTATTCCGGATATGATCTTTTTCATCAGAGAACACACTTCCTTATATGATATCATATATAGTATATCATTATTACGGAAAAATGTCAAGCGTCGGAACTGTGCTCATAGATCGGATTTTTCACTGCGATATTGCCGCGAAGGCTGATCACGGCGTCAAGAGAAAGCCCGTTTTCTGTTTCTTTGAAAGTCTTTTCTATATCTCTGACTTCATACTCTTTCAGAAAATTGTTGATGTACTGTTCGAGCTGCTGTTCAAGGATACGTCTTATATCTTCGTCTTTCCTCGTAACGGAGATCTCCCTGTATCTCCGATAGTTTTCTGTCCTGACTTTAAGCGGCAGGTCAAATCCGAACAGCTTTATCTGTTCTGTGTATTCGTCGCATACGGTATCGGAGGTATCGCTGTCATTTCCGTCAAGCGGTATGACCATTCCGAGAAACATGAGCTGACGGTGCGTAAACTTTTCGTCCGAAGGCACCTTTTCGGAAGTTGTCCTGTCCATAGCGAATTTCGCGTTCTCAGTGAAATCCGCGATTATCTCGGCATCGGAATGTACAAGTATAAGACTGTCTCCTGAGCTTACGGCACCGCTTACGATAACACTTCCCTTTGCGACGCCGCTTCCCTTGGTGTACATTAGCTTGCCGGAAGAAACATCGGTTTCGACTATAACCCCGGAATGCGAGGCTATTATATTGCACGGCGTCTTTGCATCCACGTCAGGCTTATCCCCGACGGTATTTTCTTTCATGTAAACATCTGCGCGGCTTCCGTTCACTTCTATGTTTATCCAGCGTATCTTGTCCGAATCAAGCAGTATATGCCGCTCCGCATTCAGCGCGTCAGTATCGTTTGCAAGAACTCCTGCGGTAAATCCATACTGCTCAAGCAGTCTCAGCATATAATCATTGCTTAGCTCCTCGTTGCCGTGAAATCTTATATCCCACACAAAAAGACGCAGAGTAAGCACTGTAAATACCGACGCAAGGATACCAATAATAAGACCCGGTCTCTTCATAATACCGGCAATCCTGAACTTTACGCCTTTTTTGGAGGTTATTCTTACCCGAAGTCCGTATTTTCTTGACAGCTTTGCAGCATAAGGATAGAACATTGCGTTAATGTCCATATACACTGCATTTTTCTCGCTGCGAATGCTGCCGACACGTATGCCGCTGTCAAACAGCTCATTTATGAACGGTTCATAATACGCTCCGACAGCTCTGAATGTTACCTTTCCCCACATTTTCATCTGTTCCTTTCATTGTCATCAAATCCTATCGAATGGAGAGCTCCGGTAATGACCACTCCCCTGTCGCTGAAATTCTTCATCTTAAGGTCAAGCCCTGTTATCGTAATTACCGACTTTGCGAGTATCAGCTTTATAGTGTTCTCGTCAAAAAGCAGCACTTCCTTACATTCCTCAACAGAAAGCATGGTATTGTCATATATCTGTATGAGCGAATGACGCACACGTTTTTTTCTGATTTTCTCAAACATCTCCGAAACATCATAAATATTCATTTTATCACCGCCTTGTCAATATATATGATAACGGCAGCGGGATAATGATAGTTGTTATCAACTGCGGTATAATTTTTATTTTACGTATAAAGGAGAGCGAATAGTTGAAACTCATTCAGAAAAAAGCCGCATATTTCAAGGCGGCAGGAATAATCATTACAGGTGTACTGGTATTGTTATATCCAAAAGAAACAGCAGCTTCGGCAGTAAACAGTATCAACGTATGTCTCAGCACAATAATCCCGTCGATGTTCGCGTTCATGGTAATTTCTACATATATACAGAGCTCCGGACTGTACCGGTTGATTTTCCGTCCTGTCATGTGGTTAATGCGAAGAATTGTAAAAGCCGATGACTCTGTTATATCTGTGTTTCTGCTCAGTCTGTTCGGCGGCTATCCTATCGGCGTTAAGCTGCTGAAAGAAATGATTGCGCAAAACAATAATTATCCCGAAATAAGACAGACTTGTACTAATGCTGCCTCGTTCTGCTATTGCATTTCCCCCACTTTCGCGATAATAATGCTTGGCAGCGGCGTATTCGGCAGTACAACTGCCGGGACAGTCATATACATATCAAATATCATCGCTTGCATCATTACTGCCGCGGTCGTAAGCAGGATACATCATCTCGGAACCGCAGAAACAAAAAGCAAAATAACGCATACAGGTATAACCGACGCCGTCAATTCAGCATCGCACGCGCTGTTCACAGTATGTACAGTGATATTAGCATTCAATACGCTGCTCGCTTGTGTCAATGCTGTCTTTGCACAGCTCGGATATGAAATCCCGCAGATAGTGCGTGGAGTATTGGAAATAAGCAATCTCACCGGGATATCAGAACCTGATATAACGCTTATACCGTTTGTTTCCGCGATTTCGTCAATGGGAGGATTATGCGTGCTTCTGCAATGCGCTTCAATAGTAAACGGAGCATTTCCTCTCGGAAAATTCATGTTTTCGCGTCTGATATGTTCGGCATTGAGCGCGCTTATTTCATGGCTTATGCTGCAATTCACAGATGTTTCGGTATCCGCTTCGACCTATTCCTCGGAATACATATATGAGTTCAGTGCAAATAAGGTCATTGTGCTGATACTTGCAGCAATGTGCATAATTATTTTTAACAGATCCGACAAAATTTTCAGAAAAGTATAGCTTTTTTATAATAATTATGCTATAATATAACGGAAGACAAACATATATCAAAGGAGGTTTTCACAATGGCAAAGAAAAAGCTTTTCGGTAATAACATCAAGCCTGCCTGCAAGTACTGCCTTCTCTGCACTCCCGATGAGAACGGTGAAAAGTTCTCATGCTCAAAGTTCGGTGATGTCAAGGCTTATGACGCTTGCAAGAAGTTTTCTTACAATCCGCTCATGCGTATCCCTAAGAAGGAAGTTCTTCTCGCAAATTCCGACGTAAACAAGATAGCGTTCTGATACATAACAGTCCGCATAAAAAATCCCTTCGGAAAAGCTCCGAAGGGATATTTTTTATTGGGTACCTCTAAAAACCGCTTTGAAAAGAGAAAATGAGATAGCTGCGTCGGATACAAGGAAAGCCGACGAAGCCGGGCTGGCGCCCGGTTAGGAGGTTTGACGCAGTAGACGGCGTGGATAGCTCTTTTTCTCTCAAATT
>JAGBLA010000079.1 GCA_017635675.1 Ruminiclostridium sp. | reverse complement strand
TCATTTCAATATAAGAGATATATGCGTCAGTTTCTTTCAAGTATTCTGTAAACTTTCAATGCGAAATATGCGGCAGCCGCGGCAAAAGCAGTAAACATGAGCTCGATCGCCCATGAAGGAACTATTCCGGCGCTGTAAAATACGATCATGAAATCAAAGACAGCGTGAACAAAGATCATAAGCGGATACAGAAAAGCGTACTTCTTTTCACGCGCTGCCGCAAATACCGGCACGGAAGCCGAGATATGAAACACTATCGCGGGTATGCGTTCATACACGCCCAGCATACAATACGCAAATGTACTCTGTGATAAAGGCTCTGTCTGCGCCAGCATCGCGGCTTTCGCGGTTTCGTCCATGCCTGCCGTAAGCTGATCGCCCATGCCGCTGTTTATCATGATCCCGATAACCGGAAACATCAGCATCTGCATACCGATATAGATGCTTTCAAAGCCGCCGTGACCGATACCGTATGACAGCGAGGTACGGCGACCTTTGTACTTTTTCAGAACTGTTCTGAAAGCGATGAACCGTCCGGTCTCCTCAAAGACACCCGCAAGTATTCCCCCAATGAGCATCGTCAGCCATATATTCCCGCTTATGGTTTTCGCGGCAGGGTTGTCAGCCTGCAAAAGAAAATACGCGGGCGCGAGTTTCAGTATTATCGCAAACAGCAGCCATGTCGCCGCCCCGACTATTACAGGAAATATCTTCTCACGGGTCCTGACTTTCCAGATTATGAACAGTATTATGGGAAGTATTATCATAAGTGCGCTCTGCGTAAAAAGTCCCGCTATCGCTTCGTCGGTAAAATGCAGGTCATTCATTATTATTCTCCTTTTCCCAGTCGGTATAGATCTGATGTGAACCTTTCACCGCCGCCGCAACGATGACGGCGAGTATTGCCATTGCCGCAATTACAGCGGGAAAGCCGCGAAGGACTATCCCGGAAATGATCGTGGCAGCTCCGCCGAAAAACATCAGCGTTCCGCCCATTCTCTGTGACCGCGCCCAGACCTCTTCGTTCTTCATGCTCCATGAAGTTCGCAGCCCGATAAGTCCGTTCATTCTGACCTTCGGCAAAATGTTCCCGAGAACCGTAAACAGGATACCAATGAGTATGCACATTACCGAGCAGTACAGCTCACCCGATGAGCCCTGAAGATCCTGAAGACCGTTGTAGCCTATGGCGATGAATATGACCTCGATACCGAGCATGACCGCGTTCTGCGCTGTACATACAACAACGCAGATACGCGCGTTTCCCGCTGCGTGGGAGGCGGTTTTCTCATCTGCGGCGTTTTTGCTGTCTCTCTCAAATTTCCTGCGGAGCAGTATCCCTATGACCGAAACAGCGATTATCTCCGCCGCAAATATGAATACCTCGTACTTTGAGCCGATACGGTCAGCCTCACCGTTCAGTCCGAAATGTACCGGTATCTGTCCGGGGAGTATCTGTACTGCGGCAATTGCGACGATAAGCGACAGTGTGGAGACGATCACAAGACCTTTATTCTTCACTTCCCGCTTCACCCGCCTTCATTCTGTCCGCACCGAACTGCCCTATCCAAAGAAGTATCTCATCAAACACGCTGGTGT
>JAGBLA010000078.1 GCA_017635675.1 Ruminiclostridium sp. | reverse complement strand
CGGCAATACCACGGCTTCCTGCCGTGACCGTCTACTGCGTCAAACCTCCTAACCGGGCGCCAGCCCGGCTTCGTCGGCTTTCCTTGTATCCGACGCAGCTATCTCATTTTCTCTTTTCAAAGCGGTTTTTAGAGGTACCCATAAAAATCGCTTTGGGCGGCAGTAAATATAATTTACATTATTATAACACCCAAAGCAGATTTTGTCAATAGTATTTCCTTTAAATTTATCGCTTTTCAACGGTAAGTTTCATACCGGTCTTTACGGCGCCGGCTACTTCAAGCTCCTCGAAAGTCGGAATACATACGGCATCTATACCTTCTTCAAGAAGAAAGACTCTTGCCACCGCAGCTGCCTTGACTGCCTGGTTCACAGCTCCGGCTCCGACAGCCTCAACTTCAGCCTTTCCGCTCTCACGGATAACTGCGCAGATAGCTCCTGCTACCGACTTAGGTACGCTTCTGGATGAAACCTTGATAACGTCCATTTTTATTTCCTCCCTTTTTTATATTTATATTATATTAAATAATATACAATCGTTTAATAGCCGTACATTTTCCTGTTTTCTCGTCTATGGAAATGACGGCGGCATTTATCATAATATCTCCTGCCGGATAGGTGTGTTTCTGCGGATAGTATGTAGTCAGCCGTGAGATTATCACGTCCTTGTCCACACCGAGCACCGAGTCGCGTACACCTGTATATCCCACGTCGGTGATATATCCCGTATATCCTCCGAGTATCTGCTCGTCCGCGGTCTGCACGTGTGTGTGTGTACCGATGACTGCCGATACTCTGCCTTCGAGGTAAAAGCCCATCGCCTTTTTCTCCGACGTAGCCTCAGCGTGAAAGTCAACGATGATGTTCGGCGTGTCGAGCTGTACGAGAAGCTTGTCCGCACAGTGGAACGGGTTGTCGCAGCTTTCCATGAAAGCCATTCCGATAAGGTTCACAACAGCCACGCGTGTTCTTCCCATGTCGAGAACGGTAAAGCCTCTGCCCACGGTATCACCGAAATTGGCGGGACGTATGATGACATCGCTCTGCTCATACATCTCGTTCATCTCGCGCCGCCGGAAACAGTGATTTCCCGTGGTCACAACGTCCGCGTATTCAAGCAGCACCTTCGCGGAGAACGGTGTGATACCGTTGCCGTCGGCAGAGTTCTCGCCGTTTACTATCGTCATGCCGATACAGTGCTCCCGCTTGATACCCGGGATTTTCTCCGCGAGAAATTCCGCGCTTCGCTGACCTACGACATCACCGACAAAAAGTATGTTCATAAACTGCTGTTATCTTTCGAGTATCTGGCTTCTGTCAGGACCTATGCCGACCATAGCTATCTTACAGCCGCAGAGGTCTTCAAGTTTCAGGATATACTGCTTGCAGATCTCCGGCAGCTCGTCGAAGCTGCGGCACTTGGAAACATCGTCGTCAAAGCCGGGGAAAGTCTCATATACGGGCTTGCAGTCCGCGAGCTCCTCAAGTGTGGGCGGGAAATCCTTAATTATCGAGCCGTCGGGCTTTTCGTAAGCAGTGCATATCTTAAGCTCACCGATCCCGCTGAGGGTATCGAGCTTGTTGATAGCGAGCTTGGAAAGACCGTTCACGCGTACCGAATGACGCACGATGACCGCGTCGAACCAGCCTGTTCTTCTGGGTCTTCCGGTGGTGGTGCCGAATTCGCCGCCCTTGTTGCGGATAAGGTCGCCTGTCTCGTCGAAAAGCTCGGTGGGGAAGGGACCCTTGCCTACTCTTGTGGTGTATGCCTTTGCAACGCCGATGATGTCATTTATTATCATGGGTCCCACGCCTGTGCCGACGCATACGCCTGCGGAAACGGGGTGTGATGATGTGACATAAGGATAGGTACCGAAGTCTATATCGAGAAGAGTGGCCTGTGCTCCCTCGAACATTATCTGCTTGCCTGCCTTGTCGGCTTCATAAACTATGACGGAAACATCGTCAACATACTTGGCGATGCGCTTGCCGTACTCGGTATATTCCTTTATCACTGCTTCGATGTCGATAGGCTCGCCGCCATAGACCTTGGTGATTATCTCGTTTTTGAGCTTGCCTGTGGAGCGTGCCTTTTCCGCGAATACCTCAGGGTGAATGAGGTCGTAAACGCGAATGCCGCAGCGCTCGTATTTATCCATATAGGTAGGTCCTATGCCGCGCTTGGTAGTTCCTATGTCGCTGTTGCCGCGGAACTTTTCAGAAAGCCCGTCGAGCGTGATATGCCACGGCATGATGACATGAGCTCTCGGATCTACTTTTAAGTTGTCGAATGTGACTCCTCTTTCTCCGAGGGAATCCAGCTCACCGATGAAATCCTTCGGGTCGAGCACGACTCCCGCGCCTATGAGACAAAGAGTGTCCTTGTAGAGGATACCGGAGGGGATAAGGTGGAGCTTGTAGGTCTCTCCCTCGTTCACTACCGTATGACCTGCGTTGTTGCCGCCCTGAGAACGTACGACCACATCGGCTCTGGACGCGATGATGTCGATTATCTTGCCCTTGCCCTCATCGCCCCACTGTGTTCCAACTACTATACTTGCCGGCATTGTAATACCATTCCTTTCAAAATGTTCAATTTTTATGCATTCAGCACAATCCGATATATTATAGCATACTTTTTTCTGTTTGTCAATCATTTACTTTAACGGTGCAACAATAAAACCTTGATAATTTTTATAAAAAATGTGTGAAAACACTTGCAATTTATAAAAAAATTTGTTAAAATATTATTTGTACGTGCAAAGACAAGAGACAGCGCACATATCAAGCCATAAAAGGAGGACTGAAAATGCTGTATTATCTGACAGACATCTGGAATTCGCTCATCAGCGTTTTCAGCTCGATACAGCCTATCGACTGGCTGGATATACTGTTCCTGGCTGTAATTCTGTACTGGGTTATTAAGCTTGTGCGCGAGACCCGTGCGGAGCAGCTCGTAAAGGGCGTAGTGCTGCTCGCCATAGTGCTTTTCATCGTAAATCAGTTCGATTTCAAGGCAATGAAGGTCATAAGCGAGACGGTAGTGAACGTCGGTATCACCGCGTTCATAGTCATGTTTCAGCCTGAGCTTCGCCGCGCACTTGAAAAGGTGGGGCGCTCAAAGGTGATGAAGCCTATGCTGCTGTTCGATACCGCGGGACCGGAAGACCAGGATATAGAAGTGCGTGCTATCGAGCAGATATCTCTCGCTTGTGAAAAGCTCTCCCGCACAGCTATAGGTGCGCTCATAGTCATTGAGCGTGAGACAAAGCTCGGTGAGCAGATAGAGACAGGAACTATAATCAACGCTATACCAAGCGAGGAGCTGTTCAGAAACATATTTTTCCCGAACACCCCCATGCATGACGGTGCGGTCATTATCCGCAGCGGCATGATATACGCGGCAGGCTGTTTCCTGCCAAAGCCTTCAAAGGAAGAGCTGATAAACAAAGAGCTCGGTTCCCGCCACCGTGCCGCCATAGGCATGAGCGAGGTGTCCGACGCTGTTATAATAGTAGTCTCCGAGGAGACAGGAATGATATCCATTGCGGAGAACGGCAGGCTGGAACGCGGATTTGACCGCGAAAAGCTCCGCGAGTATCTTAAAAGAGCTATGCTTCCCGAAAACTCCGAGCAGAAAAAGGGCAAGGAAAAGGGCAAGGAAAAGAAAAAGCCCGGTGCCGCAGGTAATGACAGCGCCGGAGACGCGAAAGGCGGTGACGGAAAGTGAGCAATGTTTTCCACCGTTTCGCCAAAAGCTTTGTGACCAACATCAAAACGATAATTCAGGCACTTGTGTTCTCTATTATCATCTGGGTGTTCATATCGGTGCAGATATTCCCCGATGTTTCCATTCATATCACAGATATTCCTGTACAATATGCGCCGACATCGCTTATGACAGACGAAAACCTGCGTATAGACTCCATGGACATCAGCAAGGTCACTGTTCAGATCCGCGGCAAACGTTATTCTATAAGCCGTTTCTCTAAGGAAGACTTTGTTGCCGAATGCGACCTTTCGAGGGTGTATGAAGCTGGTGAATTCGACGTTCCTGTTGACGTTAAGCTGAAGGAGGATTCCAACGACTGCGAGGTCGTTACCGACAACCTCACAGCAAAAGTCAAGGTAGTAAAGATAGTTACCCGTGAGTTCGATGTGATACCCAATACAGATTCCCTCGCGATAGCTGACGGAATGCAGATAGAGGGAGAAGTTACCGCCGAACCGAACGTTATAACCGTGACCGGCGAGGAAAGCCTTGTGAATTCCATAGGTCATGTTGAGGCGCTCGCTTCTTACGAAACTGTGCTCGACCACTCCGAGGGAGTTCACGCGGCACCTGTATTCTTCAATTCCTCGGGCATCAAGATAGCCAATCCCGGATTCACTTACAGCAGCGATGATTTTATAGTGAGCATTCCTGTATATAAGATAAAGACGCTTCCTGTTCAGGTGAGATTTACCGGAGTTTCCGGCAATTATGGCTTTAATCCCGATGACCTCGAATATACGATGTCGATAAACGAGATCACAATCGGTTCGCCCGACAACTCCACCGACAAGCTCGACGCCATAGACATCGGCGAGATATCACTTGCGGCGCTCACTCTCAAGGATCTCCAGGGAGGCGTAACACTTCCGGTAGAGCTTCCCGAGGGCTACAAGAATATTTCCGGCAACCGCACGATAACCGTTACTTTCCCCGACGCGGATGACTTCGGTCAGCTCGGTTTCACCGTTCCGTCGGAGAACTTCACGATCATCAACAACCCGTCGAAGTACGATGTCAAGATACTGACAAATCAGATCGTGGTGAATGTGGTCGGATATTCTGATTATATCCAGACTATGACATCATCGGATATCTACGCGACGATAAATCTTCTCGGTGTTGATATAAGCGAGGGCTCGAAGAGCGTATCCGTGACATTCCGTCTGAAGGGTTCAAAACCGCGCGCGTGGGTCACAGGCGAGGAGTATAAGGTCGATCTGCTTATAACAGAGGCAGTTGAGGATCAGGAAGAATAAACGTTCAGAAAAGCAAAAAAACACGAACAGCATCTTGCGAGATGCTGTTCATTCTGTTTTCGTGACAGAGTAATGAAAAATAATGCATAAGCTCTTGACAAATGTGGTTTTATCTGTTATAATATGTTGAGTTTTAAAGGCAGTGACGGAAACAGTAGGTCTTACGCAAAAGCTGCAGCGAACCGCGGAGGGTGTGAGCGCGGTGTGAGTAGAGTATGACCGAATATCATTCCCGAGCCGCGGCGCAGAACACCGAAAGGCAAGTAAGCTCCGACGCAGCTCCTGCGTTACGGGAGAGTGGGTGTAAGCCCATACGAAACGGGTGGTACAGCAGGCTTTACAGTCTGTCCTTTTTCGGGACAGACTTTTTTGTTTTAAGGAGAACGCAATGGAAATAGAAGCGCTGCCTTATGAACTTACGGTATGCAAGGTGCGATCGTTCGATGAAATAAATACCCGTGCCGTATTATTTTTCACAGGAAAGACAGACGAGGAAATATCGCTTGTCTGCACTGTCGGAGATGTTCCCGTAACCGCTCTGGAAAGGGAAGACGGCTGGAAGGCGTTCCGTATCCGCGGCGTACTTGATTTTTCGCTGACGGGGGTTCTTTCACGTATCTCGGGAATACTCGCGGAAAACAATATCGGGATATTTGCAGTCTCAACATATAATACGGATTACATTCTGGTAAAGAAAGATAACTTTGATAAAGCTCTTGAAGCTCTCGGAAACAATGGTTATACTATTTTGGATCAATATATAAACGGAGGTCAGGTATAAGATGTACAAGAAAGTAGAAAGCGATCTGAATTTCGTCCAGCGCGAAAAGCAGATCAAACAGTTCTGGAAGGACAACAGGATATTCGAGAAGAGCATAGATATGCGCTCGAAAGCAAATTCCTACGTGTTTTACGACGGTCCTCCAACAGCAAACGGCAAGCCCCACATCGGTCACGTCCTCACCCGTACTATCAAGGATATGATACCGCGCTACCGCACAATGAAGGGCTATATGGTGCCGCGTAAAGCGGGTTGGGATACCCACGGACTGCCGGTAGAGCTTGAGGTCGAAAAACTCCTCGGTATCGACGGCAAGGATCAGATAGAGAAGTACGGTCTTGAGCCGTTCATCAACAAGTGCAAGGAATCCGTATGGAAGTACAAGGGTATGTGGGAGGATTTCTCACAGACCGTAGGCTTCTGGGCTGACATGGATCACCCCTATGTAACTTATCACAACGACTTCATCGAGTCCGAATGGTGGGCTCTGAAAGAGATATACAACAAGGGACTGCTTTATAAAGGATTCAAGATCGTTCCGTACTGCCCTCGCTGCGGAACACCGCTGTCTTCCCACGAGGTGGCACAGGGATATAAGACAGTCAAGGAGCGCTCGGCTATCGTCCGTTTCAGAATAACCGGCAGGGAGAACGAATACTTCCTCGCGTGGACGACCACCCCGTGGACGCTGCCTTCCAACGTGGCGCTGTGTGTGAACCCCGAGGAGAAATACTGCAAGGTCAAGGCTGCCGACGGCTATATCTACATCATGGCGGAGGCTCTGCTGGACACCGTGCTGGGCAAGCTCGGGGAAGAGGGCAAGCCCGCTTATGAGGTGCTTGAAAGCTATGTGGGAAAGGATCTCGAACGCATAGAGTACGAGCCGCTTTTCGAGTGCTCGGCAAAGGCTGCCGCGGCAACAGGCAAGAAGGGTCACTACATCGTATGTGACGGCTATGTTACCATGTCCGACGGTACAGGTATCGTTCATATCGCGCCCGCGTTCGGTGAGGACGACTCCCGCGTAGGCAAGAACTATGACCTGCCGTTTGTACAGCTTGTTGACGCAAAGGGCTGTATGACCGCGGACACTCCTTATGCGGGGCTGTTCGTGAAGGACGCTGACCCGAAGGTGCTTGTCGATCTTGACAAGGAGGGCAAGCTGTTCGATGCTCCGAAGTTTGAGCATGAGTATCCCCACTGCTGGAGATGCAGTTCCCCGCTGATCTACTATGCACGCGAGACATGGTTCATCAAGATGACCGATGTCCGTGACAGGCTGATAGCCAACAACGACAAGGTCAACTGGATTCCCGAAAGCATAGGCAAGGGACGTTTCGGCGACTGGCTGAAGAATATACAGGACTGGGGAATTTCAAGAAACCGCTACTGGGGAACTCCGCTCAATATATGGGAGTGTGAGTGCGGCTGCCGTCACAGCGTCGGCTCTATCGCGGAGCTTAAAGAAATGTCTGACAACTGCCCCGAGGACATCGAGCTCCACAGACCTTATATAGATAACGTAACTATCAAATGTCCGCAGTGCGGCAAGCAGATGAAGCGTGTGCCCGAGGTCATCGACTGCTGGTTCGACAGCGGTTCTATGCCTTTCGCACAGCACCATTACCCCTTTGAGAACAAGGAGCTTTTCGAGCAGCAGTTCCCGGCTGATTTCATTTCCGAGGCTGTTGATCAGACACGAGGCTGGTTCTATTCGCTGCTCGCTATCTCCACACTGCTGTTTGACAAGGAGCCGTTCAGAAATGTCATTGTCCTCGGTCTTGTGCAGGACGAGAACGGTCAGAAGATGTCCAAATCCAAGGGCAATGCGGTAGATCCCTTCGAGGCGCTTGAAAAGCACGGTGCTGACGCTATCCGCTGGTACTTCTATACCAACTCCCAGCCGTGGCTCCCGAACAAGTTCCACGACAAGGTGGTCATCGAGGGTCAGCGCAAGTTCATGGGTACTCTGTGGAACACCTACGCGTTCTACATCATGTACGCGGACATAATCGGATTTGACCCGACAAAGTACACTCTCGATGTAAGCAAGCTGCCGGTAATGGATAAGTGGCTGCTTTCGAGAATGAATACGATGATAAAGACAACTGATGACAACCTCGCTAATTATCGTATCCCCGAGGCTGCAAAGGCTATGCAGGACTTTGTTGACGAGCTTTCCAACTGGTATGTGCGCCGCAGCCGCGAGCGTTTCTGGTCGCCTGAGCTCACCGAGGACACTGTGAACGCATATATGACGCTTTATACCGCACTTGTTAATGTCTGCAAGTGCGCAGCTCCAATGGTGCCGTTCATTACCGAGGAAATATATCAGAACATGGTGCTGAGCGTTGACAAGAGCGCTCCCGAGAGCATTCATCTGTGCGATTACCCGAAGTATGACGAAGCATTGATAGATGCCGAGCTTGAGAAGAAAATGGGCGAGGTGCTGGATATTGTTGTTCTCGGACGCTCCGCAAGAAACGCGTCTAACCGCAAGAACCGTCAGCCGCTCAGCACAATGTATGTGAAGGCTCCGTCGCAGCTTGACGTTTATTTCACCGATATCATCAAGGACGAGCTCAACGTGAAGAGCGTTGTGTTCACCGACGACATGGCGGGCTTTGCGTCTTACAACTTCAAGCCGCAGCTCAAGACACTCGGTCCGAAGTACGGTAAAAACCTTGGCGAGATAAAGAACGCTCTTGCCGAGAAGTCCGCGAACAACAGCGGCGCGGCAATGGCAGAGCTGAACAATACAGGCGTGATGAAACTTAACATCTCGATAGGGGAGATAGAGCTCACAAAGGACGACCTGCTTATCGAGGCGCAGCAGAAGGAGAACTTCTGCACCGTATTCGACGGCGGAGTTACCGTAGCTCTCGATACGACCCTTACTCCCGAGCTTATCGAGGAAGGCTTTGTCCGCGAGATAGTCAGCAAGATCCAGAATATGCGCAAGGACAGCGGATTTGAGGTCATGGATCACATCAATGTCAAGCTCAGCGGCAATGACAAGCTCATTGATATCGTGAACCGCAACGCGGCGTCTATCAGCTCAGACGTGCTTGCGGAAAGCATCAGCGTAGGCGAAACGGCTAACAGTAAGCTGTGGAACATCAACGGCGAAGACATCACTATCGGTGTGGAAAAGATATAACTCAATGAATAAAACGGCAGACCCGGATAAATGGGTCTGCCGTTTTTGTGTATCATGTATTATTCAGCCGAGAACTTCCTTGGCAAAATCCACGGTGTCTTTGGCGTCCTTCGCGTATCGGTCAGCACCGATAGCGTCAGCGTAATCCTTTGTGAGCACCGCGCCGCCCACTACCACCTTGCAGTCGTGGCCGCTTTCACGCAGCAGCTTTATAGTCCGCTCCATTGCTCCGAGGGTAGTTGTCATCAGCGCGCTGAGTCCCACGAGCTTAACATCATGTTCTATCGCCGCATCGACTACCTTTTGCTCGGGTACGTCCTTGCCGAGGTCGATGACTGTGTAGCCGTAGTTTTCAAGCAGAGTCTTGACGATGTTCTTGCCGATATCGTGGATATCGCCCTTTACAGTCGCGAGCACGATCTTTCCTTTGCTTACTCTTGCTTCGCCGCTCATGGACTCCTTGATAGCCGAAAAGCACGCCTGGGCAGCGTTGGCTGACATGATGAGCTGCGGCAGGAATATCTTGTTCTTTCCGAATGCGTCACCTGCGCGGTCAAGTGCCGGTATAAGCTCGTTGTTGATGATGTCCATGCTGTCTGCGCCTGTTTCAAGTCTCTGTTTTGTCAGAGCCTTCGCGTCCTTGTCAAGCCCCTTTTCGATAGCATAGGCAAGGGTCATATCCGCTTTTGACGCGGCAGGCTTCGGAGCATCTGTCTGTCCGTAGCGTGAGATGAACTCCGCCGCGTTTTCGTCATGCCCCGACAGGACACGGTAAGCGAATACCGCGCCCGCCATAGACGCGATGTTCGGGTTTATGATAGGAAGGTCGAGCCCACATTCCATAGCCATTGACAGGAATGTGCTGTTTACAAGCTCTCGGGTCGGCAGTCCGAATGAAATGTTCGATACGCCCAGCACGGTATGCAGTCCCAGCTTCTCCTTGACAGTGCGTACGGCTTTCAGAGTTTCGGGAACAGCCTTCTGTTCGGTGCTTACAGTAAGCGTAAGACAGTCGATGAACACATTCTCACGGGGTATGCCATAGCTTTCGGCTTTTGCGGCGATGCGCTCCGCTATCGCTACGCGCTGTTCCGCCGTGGGCGGTATGCCGTGCTCGTCGAGAGTAAGACCCACCACCGATGCTCCGTATTTTTTCACAAGCGGTAGGATACGCTCCATGACGGCTTCCTCACCGTTCACCGAGTTCACGATAGCCTTTCCGCAGTACACCCGAAGCGCGGCTTCGATGACATCGGGCTTTGTGCTGTCTATCTGGAGCGGAAGGTCGGTGATGCCCTGGAGCGCCTTGACAACGCTCACCATCATTTCCTTTTCGTCTATCTCGGGAAGTCCGACGTTCACATCGAGAATATCCGCGCCCGCGGAGACCTGTTCAAGCGCCTGGTTGAGAATGTAGTTAATATCGTTATTGCGCAGCGCTTCCTTGAAGAGCTTTTTGCCCGTGGGGTTGATGCGCTCGCCGATTATCTTAGGGCAGGTGATATCGACTGTTCGGCTTGCGCTGCACACGCTCGAAATGTTAGCGCGCTTTTCACGGGGCTTTGGAGTATGTACAGTCAGCATACTTTTAAGCCCTGCGATGTATTCCGGTGTGGTGCCGCAGCAGCCGCCGTATATCTTTACGCCCATTTCGGTGTACTTAACGCAGTCCGCAACGTACTTCTCCGCCGAGACGCTGTATGCGCCTGTGGCGGGGTCGGGAAGACCCGCGTTGGCTTTCACCATGACCGGCAGGTCGGTATAGCGCAGTATCTCACCGACTATATCGTACAGCTCGTCCGGAGCGAGTGAACAGTTCACACCGATAGCATCGGAGCCCAGCCCTGTGAGCGTAAGCGCTGCCGCCGACGGCAGGGTCCCGGTGAAAGTTCTCCCGTTTTTCTCAAATGACATGAACGTGAACACAGGCAGGTCTGAGTGCTCCTTAGCCGCAAGTAAAGCCGCGCGTATCTCGTACAGGTCGGTCATGGTCTCTATCATGATAAGGTCGGCGAGGTCGCGTCCCGCTTCAACGATCTCACGGAATATATCGTAAGCGTCCTCGAATGACAGAGTTCCGGCAGGTTCAAGAAGCTGACCGGTGGGTCCTATATCCAGTGCCACGAGCGTATCGGTGCCTTCCGCTGCCTTTCGCGCTATCCCGAGAGCCTTTTTCACCACATCGGCGGTGGTGTACTGAGTTCTCGCGAGTTTGAGCCTGTTTGCGCCGAAGGTATTGGCGTTAATGATGTTAGCGCCCGCTTCGATATATGAACGGTGGATAGCTTCGACATCGTTCGGTCTTGCGAAATTCATTATTTCCGAGGTCTCTCCGGGTTTCATTCCGCGCTTTTGCAGCTCGGTGCCGAAACCTCCGTCGAGTATTATGTGCTGCCGTTCAAGCAGTTCCTTTATTTTAGCTGTTGCCACAGGTCGTTCCGTCCTTTCTGTATTGGCAGGTCTCACGTAAATTGCAGGTGGTGCAGCCGCGCACGCCCTTAGCCTGAGGAGCGTCCGATATGCCGATGACGGCAGTAACGGACTTTCGGGGCAGAAGTATGCTGCTTTCCGTCACAGTGAGCCCGATTAGCTTTTCAGCGTTCAGATACCGTATCAGCTCCTGCTGCACGTCTATCGGATAGTCGCCGTAGCCCGGACTGAACCGCCATGTGAAATGTCCGTGGTATGCGGCTTTCAGTTCTTCCTCGATACTGTCGCAGTATTCCTCCGTCATAGCGCTCGCAAGCGCGTCCAGCACAAGCGCGTAAGCCATGTCGCGTATCTCCGCTGTTCGTATCAGTCTGTCAGCTTCCGCTCCGAGGGTCGCCGCAAAAAATATGACTCTGTCGCTCCCGGCGAGATGTTTGGCTATGCTTTCTCCGCGAAGAAGCTCCGTTACCGTGCTTTTTTCCGCGATCCTGTGAACACTTTTCGGGACGGCGTTTGCACGAAGCTCGTCATATCCTCGGTCAATAAGCTCCGCGGCAGCTTCATCGGGCTCCTGCCCACGATAGCCGAGATAACGCAGAGCTTCGGCTTTTACCCGTATCAAAGCAGCTTACCTATCATGTCAACGATCTTACGGGCGACATAAGGGTTGTTCATGGTATATAGGTGTATGCCGTCAACGCCGCTTGAGAGCAGGTCGGCTATCTGATCGGCGGCGTATGCGATACCCGCGTCGATAAGCGCATCGGGGCGGCTTTCATACTTTGTGACCATGCGGACGAACTTCTGCGGAAGACTCGCGCCGCACATGGTGACCATGCGCTCTATCTGCGACTTGCTTGTGACAGGCATGATGCCCGCGGAAATGGGAATGTTTATTCCCGCTATCTTTGCCTTTTCGCGGAAGTCATAGAAAAACGCGTTATCGAAGAAAAGCTGCGAAATAAGCTCCTCGGCGCCGGCGTTCACCTTTTCCCGCAGATTGATGATATCTTCGGTGAGACTTTCGGCTTCGGTATGCCCTTCTGGGTAGCAGGCACCGGAAATGCCGATGTTATCGTACTTCGAGTGGGAGCGTATGAACGTTATCATGTCGCTTGCGTGGCTGAAATCGGTCTTCGGCGGAACATTCGGGTTTATATCTCCGCGCAGGGCGAGAATGTTCTCTATTCCGGCTTCTGTGAAACTGTCCATTACGGTGAGGACTTCCTCTTTTGAGTTGTTGACGCAGGTTATATGCGCCATAGCCTCGATGCCGCAGTCATTCTTGATATGTGCGGCGATGTCGCGGGTGAAGGTGTTGGCGGTATTGCCGCCCGCGCCGTAGGTGACGCTGATGTAGGCGGGTTTAAGCTCCGCGAGTTCATCTACCGCGGCGGTTATGGACTCAACTCCGCTGGTTTTCTTCGGCGGGAATACCTCGAATGAAAGTACCGGTTTTCCCGTTTTGAACATTTCTGAGATCTTCATGTTGTCTCCTTTGTATGCGGTATTCAAGCCGCATGATTTAAAGCTTTTTTCCGTTATATGTAACTGTTATATGCTCGGCGTTGCCGCCGGAGTAATCGTTGCCCAGATCCATCTCCGTCCAGTCGGACTTGTGTATGCGAACATTTATGGTGAGGGTATCGCCGCCCGCCAGCACTCCGGAGCTCTTCACAGTGCATTTCGTGTCCGCGTTATCTCCGGAAGCCTTTGAGAAGCTGCCGGTCACGGTGTCCGTGCATGCCTGATATGAACTGCCCTGAATGTCGGCGTAGTCGCACTCGAATACGATGTCACCGCCGCCGTCGTTGGTAAACAGATAATCCGCGGTGAGCTTGGAAAGGTCAATGCCGTCACTTCCTGTGTTCTTTATTTTGAGCGTGAATGCTATAGTATTGCCCTTGCCGCTCGCGGACTGTTGTTCGAGTTCCACGCTGACAGAACCCTTATCGGAGACCTTGACATGTGTGGCGTTGTTTACGGTGCCGGCGCCTGTATAGCCGCCGCCGTTATTTCCGCTGTTGTCGGAACTGCCTGAGTTCTGTGACGGCTTGATGTTTTTAATGGCATCGCCGGTATTCTTCTCGTTGGGCTCTGTGCCGAACACGAGCGTATTCCCCTCGTACAGTGCCATATTCACGGCTTTGACCATAGTTCCCATGGAAACCGAGCCCACATCTATATAAGACGGGTCATTTGAGTTGTCCCACACGCCCTTGGTATTGCGGACGCGGAACTGGACTTCCTTTTTATAGCTTTCCTGACCGCCGGGGTAGATGTCTGTACCCGTGAAATCTATCGCCACGTAATAAAGGTTCTTCGCCTCGTTCCAGCACAGTACGTCGGATGCATTGCCGCCCTGCATATAGTTGGTGCTTACAACAAGGTCGGAAGCGCTCCCTCCGGCTTCCTTTATCTCCGATATGTCGAAGAAATAGCAGAGTTTAAGATTATTTGTATTGCGTGCGGGAAAGGCAGTCTTGTTATACACCAGCGCCTTTATCTCAACGAAATCGTCGCCGTTGACATTGACCGTCGCTTCGGTGTAAAGTTCTTCATCGGGTGTTTCTATTGCTCCGAAATTTTTGAGGGTCTTGCCGCCGTATTCCTTGTAGAGCTTTACGAGAGCGCCTGTGAAACCCGCATTGTAATCGCAGGCGACCTCGCCGTTCTGGTAGTTGGTGCGGTCGTCACCGTAGCTGTCATCGGAATTCGGACCTCCCACAAGCGCGCCGTAGAGAATGTGGCGGGTATTCGAGGGCTCGCCTATGTTGTTTGCATAGGAGCCGTGAGCTGTACGGTGATGCGGGTTCTGCGGATAGTTCTCGCCGTAGCCTATGACGTAGCTTCTGCCGGAGCTGCCGAGAGCGTAGTCTATCTGTGACTTGGCAAATTTCTTGTATTTCTCGGCTTTTGCGGTGGGACACTCCCAGCTGTCGGCGTAGGAAAGTGCCTCAAACGCCACGGTAGTCGCATATCTGAGCGCTCCCCACTGGTCGCAGTAGGCAAGTCCCTTGGGGGTCTTGCGAATTGTGTCACACCAGTAGTCAAGGTGCTTTTCGAGAGCGTCCTTGTATGTCCTGCCGCCGGTCTCCTTGGCGAGCAGAACTGCCGTACCCCAGCTCTTGTCGTCCCAGCACAGCGCCCAGCCGTCATCGCCCTCGCTGAAATAGTCCCTTGACTTTTGCAGATAGCTTGCGTCCTCGGTCGCCTTGTACAGCCAGTATGCCGCAAACGATATCTCGTCGCGGAATCCGCCGTAGGACTGATAGAACCCGTTTGCGGCAGTGTAGCCTGCGTCGGACTGTACTTTCTCGGCGTACGCGAGGAGTTCTTTCGCGTGCTTTATGCACTTTTCGGAGTATGCCTTGTCGGTGTCCCTGAAAACTACAGCACAGGCTGCGAGAGAAGCTGCTGTACCTGCGGTGACGGTGGAACCGCCGTTGTTCAGATCCACCTTGTAAGACGGACGCTTCATCTGCGTTTCAACGACTTCACAGGGTCCCCACCAGCCGTGGTCTGCGTTGCCGTCGCCGACCTGGTAGTAGTAAACGTTCGCTTCTGGGTGGCACTTGATGAAATAATCATTGCCCCAGCGGATATTGTCGAGTATGTAATCGAGCTGACCGCTTGCCTCGTAATCCTTGCGGTTTTCCACCACAGACCACGCTAAAAGCGCCATGGAGTAGGACATCGGCAGGTTGAACTTCACATTGTCTCCGGCATCGAAAAATCCGCCCGTAAGGTCGAGCCCGTTATCCTTGCCGTCGTTCAGACAGGAATCCCCGCGCCAGTTGCATCGGAAATTGTCGGGCAGGTCGCCGGAACGCTGGAGATCATAGAACATGACAGATTTCTGGAGCGCCTCACCGTAGTTATATGTGGAAGTGCTGTCCCTGCCTTCGTAGCCTCCGTTTGCAGAAAGATCGTTCTTCGGTTTTGACGCTGCGGCGGCAGTTGTTACGGCGGGGACGGAAGTCCCTTCGGCTGTTCCCGCCGCGGTTCCTGATTCGGCAGCTGATGAAGCCGCGGAAGTACCGCCTGTTGTGGTGCCTGCTGTCGTGGTTTCGGCGGAAGTTCCTGCGGTCGTATTATCGGCAGATGTCCCAGCAGTGCCGGTATCGGCGGAAGATGATGACTGTGATGTGCCGGTAGTATTACCGGAGGACAGTGAAGTCTCGGAGATGCCATCATTGCCTGTCGGGGAAACTGAACGTTCGCTGTCACGGCTCTGTGAACAGCCCGACAATGCGATAATAACAGCTGCGGCAGCCGATATTGTTCTGTATGTATTCTTCATGCCATATCCTTTCACAATGAAAAAATCAATTAAAATTATTATAGCACATTTATCGGTTTAAATCAACAGTAAAATCAAATTTTTTGCAAAAGAGGACACCTCCTAAGAAGTGTCCTCTTGTTATCTGATGCCGCGCTGTGTCACGAGAACGCCGCTATCCTGCTTACAGTGCGGATAAGCGAGTTCACCTCGGACATGGTATTGAATACCGATGGCGAGAACCTCACCGCACCGCGGTCGGCTGTGCCTATCTTGCGGTGCGCGGGAAAAGCGCAGTGGAACCCTCCGCGCAGAGCAAATCCCGCGTCGCTCAGCAGCTCCGACGCTCTCTCGGACGGCAGGTCGCCGATATTGAACGGTATCACGGGTGCGAAACTGTCATCAAAGCTTTCGCTGTACAGCGTCACCCCGCTAAGCTTTTTCATACCTGCGAAAAAGCGCTTGCAAAGCGCGTGCTCGTGCATACGTATTGCGTCGAGTCCTTTGGAATTCACGAAATCCACTCCCGCGCCGAGTGAAATAGCTCCTGCAGTGTTTATAGTGCCGCTTTCAAGACGGTCGGGCAGGAATTCAGGCTGCGCAAGCTCCTTTGACAGGCTTCCTGTGCCGCCTTCCACGAGAGTTTTCAAACGGTATTTCCCGTCAGTGACCAGCAGTCCTGTACCCATAGGTCCATAGAGCCCCTTATGTCCTGCGGCGCATATAATATTCACTCCGCCGCCGAGTTTCAGCGGCAGGACGCCTGCTCCCTGCGCGGCGTCAACGATGAAACATATACCGTGATGTTCGCATATCTTCGCGATACGTGACAGCGGCAGTTTCTTTCCTGTCACGTTGCCTGCGGCTGTGCAGATGACCGCTTTTGTGCGGCGGTTTATAAGCCGCTCGAAATTTGCCGCGGTCTCCTCGTCGTCGTCGGTGGTCTCCGCGCTTGAGAATGATACTCCCATGCTTTTGGTAAGCGCGTAAAGCGGACGCAGCACAGCGTTGTGCTCTATGTCGCTCACCACCGCGTGTGAGTTTTCGGTCAGCACGCCCTTTATCGCCGTATTCAGCGCAAATGTACAGTTGGGCATGAACACGGTGTTTTCCACCTTTGCTCCGAAAAAATCGGCACATTTTTCACGGGCAGAAAAAACCGCGTCCGCAGTTTCAAGTGAAAGTGCGTGACCCGCGCGTCCCGGGTTCGCACCGTATCTCACCAGCGCCTTTGACATTGCGGCTATTACGGCAGGCGGTTTCGGATAGGTCGTTGCGGCGTTATCGAAATATATCAAACCGCTCCTCTCCTTTCATGTTATTTACGTGTGTCATCTTCCACTGCGCGGCGGGCGGGGAGGTCTCGCAGGAGGCGCGCCCCACGGGGGCGGAGGAGGCGGGGGAGGGAACGGCATTGCTCCCTCACAGCGTATCCCTGCGTCCGCGAGGATCCCGCATACCATGTCCGGAGGCTCGGAAACGCTTATCCCGAATGAACAGCCGTATTTCGATGTGCCTGTCTTTACGACGCGGGCTTTAATACCGTGCCGTGCGAGCACACGTACAGCTCGCTGCGCAGATGTATATGAATTTAACGGAATGATCGTTTTTTTCATAATAAATCTTCCTTTCCTGTGTAATAATATATTGCGATGATTTCGGGAACATCTGTCCCTTGATATTTTATGCGTCCGGTGAAAAGATGTTACAGGGCGCGGAACGGAGGAAATATGAAAGCAGTTATTCTTGCGGGAGGAGAAGGAACGCGGCTCAGACCGCTCACCTGCGACCTGCCGAAACCGCTGGTGCCGATCTGCGGCAAGCCTGTGCTTTTCTATATACTTGAGCTTCTGGAGCGTCACGGCTGTACCGAAGCGGCGGTTGCCGTGCGATACCGCGGCGAGCGTATCGAAGCGGCACTCGGTGACGGCAGGTACGGCAGGCTCCGCACATTTGTGTCTTACGAGGATAAGCCGCTGGGAACGGCAGGCTGTGTCAGGAAAGCGGCAGCGGGTTTTGACGATGACTTCATCGTGATAAGCGGCGACGCTATGTGCGATTTCGACCTCGGCGCGATGTACAGACATCATAAAGACGCGGGAGTCCGCGCCACTATCGCGGTAAAGTCGGTGGACGACCCGAGGGAATACGGCGTGATAATCGGTGAGAACGGTATGGTGACGGGCTTTTCGGAAAAGCCGTCGTATATCAACTGCCGCAGCGATCTTGCAAACACCGGGATCTACGTGATATCGCCCGATGTGCTGGGGCTGGTCGCAGATGACAGAAGTGTGGATTTCGCGAAGGACGTTTTCCCCGAAATGCTGGGCAGAGAGCTGCCGCTCGGTTATTACGCCGAGAGCGGCTACTGGTGCGACATAGGGGATATTGCGGCTTATAAGCGGTGCACCGCTGACCTTATCGGGGGAAAGATACGCGCCGAGCCTGCCGAACGCATGGAAGTACCCGACAGCAGGGTGAGCCGCAGCTCCTATCTCGTCAAAGGCGCGTATTTCTCCCCGAAAGCGCTTGCGGCAGGCTGTACGTCTGTCGGCTCGGGTGCGTATATCTCCGACGGCGCAAAGCTCAACAATGCTATCGTAATGGACGGCGCATTTGTGGGAGCCGACGTGACGCTCAACGACTGTATAGTATGTTCGGGAGCGCGTGTGGGCGAAGGCGCGGCAGTGTATGAAAACGCGGTGGTCGGCGAGGGCGCGGTCATAGGCGAGAACGCGGTGATCAGCAGCGGCGTGCGTATCTGGAACAACAAGCGTATCGAGCGCAGTGCTTCTGTAACATCGGACGTGAAGTACGGCGCGGCAGTGTTCCCCGAGATAAGCGAGGACGGGATATGCGGCGCCACCAATACCGTGATAACTCCGGGATTCGCAGTGCGCACGGGAGCCGCGGCAGCGAAAATATCCGAAACGGGTATAGCGGTGTCATACGCTGACGGCAGCGCTTCCGAGAGCCTTGGAAAGGCTCTGCTCAGCGGCATTACCTGCGCGGGCGGCACAGCCTACGACTGCGGGAACGTGCCGCTGCCCGTGCTCGCGTATTCCGCGGAGCTTCTCGGCGCGGATATCATAATGCACGTGATGTCGAAAGCTCAGACGAAGATACCGGTATATTCTGCGGGGCTGCTTCCGCTGCGGCGCGGGAAAGACCGCATATTCCAGGGAGCCCTGCGGCGCGGAGAGTATATGACTGCGGGTTGGGACAGTTTCGGGAGCATACTCCCCGTAAATGACGCGGAGCTCCTGTATAAGTCCGCTCTTGCGGATAATTCGCGTTTCACGGTGGCGTATGATGTGCGGGTCACTTCTCGCAGCGCACGTTTCAGGGATATATGCGCGCCGTTTGCAAGAGCGGTGTCGGGCGGTAAGGAAAAGCTCACCGTGAACATCGGGGAGCGGGGTGACGCCTCCGAGATAAGCTGCGGTGACACGTTCCTTGACCGTACGGCGATGACGCTCATAGCCTGTGCCGAGGTATCGGAAAGCGGCGGGAGCGTTGCACTTCCGTTCGCGTTCCCGAGAACTGCGGAAGAGACAGCCAGTAAATACGGCGGTAAGGTGCTCCGATACTACGAAAGCTCTATGGACAACAGCGACGAGGAAGCCCGTGACCTTGCGCGGAAAACGCTTTATATGCGCGACGGGTTCATGCTGGCGCTGCGTGTGCTGAAGTTCATGTCGCGTCACGCCTGCACCCCTGCGGAGGCGCTTGAAGCAGTGCCGCGTTATTCTGCGGAGGACAGGTTCATACGGCTCAACTGTCCTCCGCAGCGGGTGCTCGACAGACTACGCGCCGTTCCGGAGGAAAATGAGGGAGCTGTCATCTACAGCGGCGGTGAGCGGGTGTTCCTGCGTCCTGACAAACGGGGAACAGGGCTTTTCATGTTTGCCGAGAGCTTCGGTGAGGAAACAGCAGCGTCCTTGTGCGACAGCACCGAGAAGCTGATACGCGACGCACAGCGCTCTATAAACGCCGAATAAATAATGCTTGACTTTTTGGACGAAATGAGTTATAATAAACAATGTATTACTATGTGGAACACGTGCAGGTCACGTAAGTATATATAAGACATCATATACCGCAGTACAGCCGCACTTGCTTTTATCCTATCTACCCCGAGCGCTGACGTAAGCGGACAGAAAGAGGCAAAATGGAAAAAAAGAACGAACACAAGCAGACTCCGCAGGGCAAGAACCGCCGCCCTGCGGGTAAATACCTTATGCCGGGAAAAAACAGCAGACAGCAGCCCCGAAAGCAGGTTCCGAATCAGGCGCAGAATGTAAAGCGTGCCGCAAAGAGCAGCGGAAGGAACCGCCGTTCTGCTCAGCAGAGCAGCAATAACGAGCGCCGTACCGAGGTGCTGCGTACAGACAAGCGCGGTTATGAGCGTGCAGCCGAGAACAGCGGCACGAGCTTCGTGCCGTCGGCTTCGTCGCGCCCTTCGGGGGGCAGACGCTCGGCAGTGCTGAAGATAATCCCTCTCGGCGGTCTCAATGAGATAGGGAAGAACCTGTATCTGTACGAGTGCAGTAATGATATGTTCATCGTGGACTGCGGACTTGCATTCCCGGACGATGATATGCTGGGCATCGACCTTGTGATACCGGATTTCACGTATATTGTGAAGAATAAGGATAAGCTGCGCGGAGTGGTGCTCACTCACGGGCATGAGGATCATATCGGAGGACTTGCGTATCTGCTCAAACAGGTGAATGTGCCTGTTTACGGCACTCCGCTGACCCTCGGACTTGTAAAGGGCAAGCTTGAGGAGCACGGCATACTGTCACAATGTACCCTCAACGTCGTAAAACCCCGTCAGACCGTGAAGCTCGGCTGCATGGCAGTGGAGTTCATACGCGTCAACCATTCTATACCGGATTCCTGCGGCTTCGCGATATATACTCCCGCGGGCATCATAATACACACAGGTGACTTCAAGGTGGATTACACCCCGATAGAGGGCGGCATCATCGACCTTGCGCGTTTCGGTGAGCTTGGCAACCGCGGAGTTCTCGCTCTGCTGTCCGAGAGCACCAATGCCGAGCGCCCGGGTTTCACAAGCTCCGAACGGCGCGTGGGCTCCACATTCCGCAACTTCTTCTCCCAGGCGGACGGCAAGCGCATCATAGTTGCGACATTCTCCAGCAATATCCACCGCATACAGCAGATAATCGACAATGCCGAGATGACGGGCAGAAAGGTGGCAGTGTCCGGCAGAAGCATGATAAACGTGCTGAACACGGCTATCGAGCTGAATTATATACGTCTCCCGAAAGGAATGCTCGTTGACATCGACAAGATAAACAAGATACCGCCTGAGGAGCTCGTGATAATCACCACGGGAAGCCAGGGCGAGCCTATGTCGGCACTCTCCCGCATGGCAAACAACGAGCACAGGCAGGTGACTATCACTCCGCAGGATCTTATAATCATCTCCGCGAACCCGATACCCGGCAACGAAAAGCTTGTCGGGCGCGTGGTGAACGAGCTTATGAAAGCGGGCGCGAACGTTATCTACGAAGCGATGTACGATGTTCATGTTTCGGGACACGCGTGTCAGGAGGAGCTGAAAATGATGCTCTCTCTTACGCGTCCGAAGTTCTTCATACCGATACACGGCGAGTTCAAGCATATGTTCAAGCACGCGGAGCTTGCAAAGCAGCTGCATATCCCCGAGGAGAACATCTTCATAGCTGGCAACGGCACAGTTATCGAGACAGACGGCGTAGATATGAAGATAACTGGTCAGGTGCCTGCGGGACGGGTGCTGATAGACGGTCTCGGAGTCGGCGACGTAGGCTCGGTGGTGCTGCGTGACCGCAAGCATCTTGCACAGGACGGACTTATCATCATAGTCGCCGCTGTGGAAAAATCTACTGGCAGGATAGTTTCAGGACCCGATATAGTTTCACGCGGATTTGTGTATGTGCGCGAGTCCGAGGAGCTCATGGACGAGGCACGAGAGCGTGCAAAGACTGTGATGCAGCGCACGATAGTGCCGAATATACGGGAATGGTCGGGCGTAAAGTCCGATGTCAAGGACGCGCTCAGCGGTTTCATATTCTCGAAAACGGGCAGGAGCCCCATGATACTTCCGATAATAATGGAAGTGTGAGGGTCATTGCGGAACGAAAAGGAGGTGCTGTGATTGAAGAATAATTTCCGTGATGCGGGACTTGTCGTATCAATAGTCGCGCTGCTTATCTCGGCGGCTGCGATGCTTATTTTCACTTACGGCTCCTCGCTCCAGGCGTTCTGTATCTTCGCGCCGATACTCTGCATAACCGGAGGTTTCACGATAGCGAAACTCATTTCCGTCACAAGGAAGAACTTCCAGTATTTTGCGCGCATCGACAATGAGATAGACCGCATGGAGCGCGTTTCAATGAACTATATGCCCATAGGCATTGCCATAGTTGACAACAACAGCCGCCTTGTGTGGTTCAACCATGACTTTTCCGAGAGGTTTGCCGATGAAGCGGTTTACGGAAACTCGATTGAAATAATAATCAAGCTCCCGCTCGAAAAGCTCCTCGGAAGAGAGGGATATTACGAGATAAAGTACAAAAGCAATTATTATAAGGTCTATGCCGACGCTCCTATGGAGAATGACGCAAAAGATGTTTTCATCATCTATTTCCTCGATATCACAAGGGTGAGGGTGCTTGAAACAGAGCAGAGAATGTCACGCCCGGTGGTAATGATATTTGTCATCGACAGCTATGAGGAGCTTTTCGGCGGCAGCTCCGAGAGTGAGGCATCAAAGGTCACTGTACAGATAGACAAGCTTCTTGAAGACTTTATAAGCGGCTGTAACGGCATACTGCGCAAATACAACCGCGAGCGTTTCTGGGCGGTGGTTGAGGAGCGCTATGTGCGCGCTATGATAGACGATAAGGTGAAAATACTCGACAGTGTGCGTGAGATACAGGTAAATGACCGTATCAGTGTCACGCTCTCGATAGGCGTTGGAAGAACTGCTAAGACCATTGCCGAAAGCGAGGATTTCGCGCGGCAGGCGCTTGACATGGCGCTCGGGCGCGGCGGAGACCAGGCTGCTATCAAGAACGAGAATGGCTTTGAGTTCTACGGCGGAGTTTCAAAGGGCGTTGAGCGCCATACAAAGGTAAAGACGCGTATTATCGCAAATTCGCTCATAGAAGCCATTGAGCAGGCAGATGACGTTTACATAATGGGTCATCGCAACAGTGATTTTGATGCTGTCGGCGCGTCCGTGGGACTTGCGGGAGCGATAAGGCGGCTGGGCAAGAACGCCTATGCGGTCATAGACAAGCAGACGACGCTTTCAATGCAGCTTTACAACTACATCTATGAAAAGGAAAAGGCGTATCTGTTCATGAACGCTTCGGAGGCGAAAGAGAGTTTCGGTGAGAATTCACTGCTCATAGTCGTGGACACTCACAATCCCGCTATCGTAGATGTTCCCGAGCTGCTGGAACGCGCGTCGAAGGTGGTAGTCATAGACCACCACAGAAAGATGATAAATTACATCGACAAAGCGTCGATATTCCACCATGAGCCCTATGCCTCAAGCGCGAGCGAAATGGTCACGGAGCTTTTGCAGTATTTCGGAGACGCGGGAAAGATATCATCGGTACAGGCTGAGGCTCTGCTCGCGGGAATAACGCTGGATACCAAGAATTTCACGCTCCGCACGGGCGTGAGGACGTTTGAGGCTGCGGCTTTCCTGCGAAAGCTCGGAGCCGACACGGTAAATGTAAAGACGCTTTTCGCAAACTCGGTCGAGTGCTACAAACAGAAGTCCGAGCTTGTGGCCACAGCTACGGTTTACAGGAACTGCGCAATAGCCGTAGCAAACAAAGTGATGCAGGAGATGCGCATAGCGGCGCCGCAGGCAGCGGACGAGCTGCTCGGCGTTACCGATGTGAAGGCATCATTCGTTATAGCGAGAATGTCTGGCGATGAGATAGCGCTGAACTGTCGTTCACTTGGCGGACTCAACGTACAGCTCATAGCTGAATCGCTTGGCGGCGGCGGTCATCAGACCATGGCAGGCGCACAGTTCCATGATACTACCACGGAAGATGTGGTCACGCGGCTTAAAGAAGCGATAGACAAATATTACAGCAGTCTTAACAATTCATAAAAGAACAAAATATGAACGGAGGCAGAATATGAAAGTAATACTTTTACAGGACGTGAACGGAACAGGAAAGAAAGGCGAGATAAAGGAAGTCAAGGACGGCTACGCAAGGAACTTCCTTATCAAGCAGAAGCTTGCGGTAGAGGCTACTAACGCGAACATGAACATTCTCGAAGGTCAGCAGGCACACGCACAGCACAAAATAGACACCGAGACCGAGAACGCGAAGAAGACAGCGGCGATCATTGACGGCAAGACCTTCAAGACCGCGGTAAAGGCGGGCTCTAACGGACGTCTTTTCGGCTCTGTTACAGCAAAGGATATCGTTAAGCTCATAAAAGAGGCTCACGGTATCGACGTTGACAAGAAGAAGATAGTCTTAAAAGACGATATAAAGACATTCGGCACTTTCGAGGTGGAGGCAAGGCTATACAACGGTGTTTCCGCGTCGTTCAAGGTACAGGTGACGGAGCTTACCTGATATGGCGAAAAGAACACGGAGCCTGCCCGATTTCGAGATAAGTGATTCAAGACTTCCCTCAAACATAGATGCCGAGCAGATAGTCCTCGGGTCGATAATCGTAGAGCCCGAGCTGCTTGAGAAGATAACCGACAAGATAACCGTGGGGCATTTCACTGTGAAGATGCACCGCGGGATATACACGGTGATGCAGAAGCTGTTCGTAAGCGCTCAGCCGATAAACATCGTAACGCTTGAGGACAACTGTGTCCGTGACGGAGTTTTTGAAACGCAGGAGGAAGCGCGCACTTATCTTTTCAAGCTCAGCGATAACTCGGTGGAGCTGTCGTCGATAGAGAGCTATGCCAAGAGCCTTGACGAGAAGTTCCTGATGCGTCAGCTGATGATAGCGTCGGGGGAGATATATACAAGGGTCACTGAGGACACGGAAGACCCGTCAATGCTGCTCGATTTTGCGGAGAGCCGCATTTACAGCCTTCGAAGCGATAAAACGCTGTCGGGGCTTATGCGTATAGGCGATACCGTATATGAACAGCTAAAGGAGCTTGCTTACATCACCGAACACCCGGAGGAAGCCAACAGAAAGGGACTGCGTTCGGGATTTCCCTCGGTGGACGGCTATATAAGAGGGCTTAACCCGTCCAATCTCATACTGATAGCGGCGCGGCCCGGTATGGGAAAGACATCGTTCGCTATGAACATTGCAGTGAACGCCGCGCGGATAAACCGCGGGAAGAAGGTAGCGGTATTCAGTCTCGAAATGTCCCGTGAGGAGCTTGTTGGACGTATGCTGTCCTCCGAGAGCCGCATACCATCCGAAGCATTGCAGACGGGAAAGCTTGATACAAATCAGTGGAGGAGCCTTACAGGTGCTGCCGAGATGCTAAACTCCATAGAGCTGTACGTTGACGATACGCCGAGCATAACGATAGGTGAGATGAAAGCCAAGCTGCGCAGGCTTGACGGACTGGGGCTCGTGGTGATAGATTACCTGCAGCTTATGTCAACAGGCTTTCATAACGGAAACCGTGTAAACGAGATATCCGAGATAACACGAAATCTGAAAATACTTGCAAAGGAGCTCAATGTGCCTGTTATAACGTTGTCGCAGCTCACACGAGGTCCCGAGCAGCGTGAAAATAAGCGCCCGCAGCTGTCCGACCTGCGTGAGTCGGGCTCGATAGAGCAGGACGCGGATATAGTGCTGTTCCTTTACCGCGATTCATACTATACTCAGGGTGAGAACGAGCTTGACAGCTGTGAATGTATAGTCGCCAAGAACCGACACGGTGAGCGCGGAACGGTCAACATACGCTGGGACGGCAAGTTCACACGGTTCAGCGACATCGACACGCACCATGAGGAGTAATACGCCTGTGAATGACATGAAAAACAGGGTTTTGACCGCTGTTGAGCGGTACGGAATGCTGAGTGAGGGAGATACCGCTGTCGTGGGTCTCAGCGGCGGCGCGGACAGCTGCGCTCTGCTGATAATGCTGCTGGAGCTTAAAGACGAGCTTGGGATAAATGTGCGTGCCTGTCACATAAACCATAACCTGCGCGGTGAGGAGAGCGACGGCGACGAGAGATTTGTCCGTGAGCTATGTGAGAGGCTCAATGTCAGGCTCGATGTGTTTTCGGTAGATGTTCACGGCGCGGCAGGCAGGCATGAGAGCCTTGAAGAGACTGCGCGAAAGCTGAGATATGAACGTTTCGGCGAGCTGACGGCGCAGGGCACGGGCGTTAAGATAGCTACGGCGCATACCGCAAATGACAATGCCGAGACTGTGCTTATGAACATTATCCGTGGAACAGGAACGAAGGGTCTTGCAGGAATACCGCCCGTGAGAGAAACGTTCATACGTCCTCTGATATTATGTACACGTGAGCAGACAGAAAGCTGCTGCCGTGAGCACGGGCTTGAATTTGTCACCGACAGCACTAATCTTTCCGACGATTATACCCGCAACAGACTTCGGCACAATGTGATACCGCTTCTTGAAAGCTTCAATCCCTCGTTTATAGCGGCTGTTACGAGAATGACCGGAGCGGTGGGAGATGATTCGGACTTTCTTGAGAGCTATGCCGCCGAATGTGCGGAAAAGTGCGCGTACAGGCACGGGTATGATTCCCGCGTATTGAAAGAGCTTCACCCCGCTGTGAGGTTCAGGATAATTTCCCGCGTGCTGAAAAAAAACGGGGTAGAGCCCACAAAGCTCCGCGCCGACCAGTGTACGGAGATAATAATGCGGGGCATGGGGAAGGTAAATCTTTGCAAAAACAAGTTTGCGTATGTTCGCAAAAAGGTGTTTTATGTTGCCGAAGAGATACAGGAATACCGTCCGCGGAGCTGAAAGACTTTGATTTACCGCAATTTTTACCTATATATAATATAATTTTCAGATTTTCAACATTTTATATGTTGATTTTTTTGAGATTATGTGATATACTTATTAAATGGTGGTTTCTGAAACCTTTATAAAACGGGAGAAAAAAATGCACAGTGACGTAGGTTCCATTCTGTTCAGCGAGGAGCAGATAGCCGAGGCGGTAAAAGCTCTCGGCAAGCGCATTACTGCCGACCATGCGGGGAAGAGCCCCGTAATTATCGGCATACTCAAAGGTTCATTTATATTCATGTCCGACCTTGTAAGAAATATTGACCTCGATTGTGAGCTTGATTTCATGATCGCGAAATCATACGGAAATGCTGCGGTATCTTCCGGTAAGGTAAGGGTGCTGAAAGACATAGATACCGATATAGCGGGCAGAGATGTCATAATCGTTGAAGATATCCTCGATACCGCGCGCACGCTCGCGGCGGTAAAAGAGATACTAATGGAGAGAAATCCCGCTTCAATACAGATATGCACGCTGCTTGACAAAGTGACGACCAAAAAGGTCAGTGACCTTCGGGCGGACTACAAGTGTTTCGATGTGGGCGATGAATTCGTGGTAGGCTACGGGCTTGACTATGCAGAGCGCTATCGCAATCTTAAGTACATAGGTGTTCTTAAAAGAGAAATATACGAACACTGAGATATAATGTAAAGAACATATTTCGCAATGGACGAAACCATTCGGAAAGGCGGTTTAAATGCAGTCTAACAAGTTTAAGGGCATTATAATCTATATCGTTATAATAGCTCTGCTCGTTTTCGGGCTTATAGCGATACTCAACACGCTTACACCTTATAACCAGAGCGGCGATAAGATCGTAAAGTTTGATGGTAATTATTCGGCACTTCTCGATAAATACAGCAAACTTGAGGTATCTTATTATGAACTCGACCTCGGAAGCGGCATGCTGATATTCGACGATAAGGACAGAGAAGACAATAAGAGATATTCTTATTCGGTGCCGAACGTAAGCCTTTTTGTGAACGATATCGAAGGCTATCGTTCGTTGTATAACGCGGCTAATCCGGATAAACCGCTCGATTTCGATTACAAGCCGATAAGCGACAACACGTTTATTCTGAGCTTTGTCCCGTATCTTATACTGATAGTGATTATGATAGTGTTCACTTTCGTTATAATGCGTCAGACTACCGGCGGCGGAAAGATGAACCAGTTCTCACGCGCGAATACGAGAAACCAGCCCGCCAACGGCAAGAAGGTCATGTTTGCGGACGTTGCGGGAGCTGACGAGGAAAAGCAGGAGCTTGAAGAGATCGTCGATTTCATGAAGAACCCGCGCAAGTATCAGGAGCTTGGCGCCCGTATCCCGAAAGGTGTTCTGCTGGTCGGCCCTCCCGGTACCGGTAAAACGCTTCTCGCGAAGGCTGTGGCAGGTGAAGCGGGAGTTCCGTTCTTCTCCATAAGCGGCTCGGACTTCGTGGAAATGTTTGTCGGTGTGGGCGCGTCCCGTGTACGTGACCTTTTCGACCAGGCAAAGAAACACACTCCCTCGGTCGTGTTCATAGACGAGATAGACGCTGTCGGCAGACAGAGAGGCGCAGGTCTCGGCGGCGGACATGACGAGCGCGAGCAGACGCTCAACCAGCTGCTCGTGGAAATGGACGGATTTACGGAAAATCAGAATATCATCGTTATGGCGGCGACCAACCGCCGCGATATACTTGATCCGGCGCTGCTTCGTCCCGGAAGATTTGACAGACAGATAGTGGTGAGCTATCCCGATATCAAGGGTCGTGAGGAGATACTGAAGATCCACACGAGAAACAAGAAGCTCTCGCCGGACATCAACCTCGCTACTATCGCAAAGTCAACAGCGGGCTTTACAGGCGCGGATCTTGAGAACCTTGTGAACGAAGCTGCACTGCTTGCGGCACGCAAGGACAGAAAGGCTATCGTCCAGGAGGACGTTGAAGAAGCCGCTATCAAGGTAGTGACAGGCCCCGAGAAGAAGTCGAGAGTGGTCACCGAGAGCGAAAAGAGGCTCACGGCATACCACGAGGCAGGTCACGCGATATGCACGTACTACTGCCCGTCACAGGACAAAGTTCATCACATCACGATAATCCCGAGAGGTACGGCGGGCGGATTTACCATGTCACTGCCGGAGCATGACCGCAATTATCGCAGCAAGACTGAAATGGAAGAATCGCTTATCGTGCTGCTTGGCGGACGTGTGGCGGAAAAGGTGGTTCTTGACGATATATCCACAGGCGCGTCAAACGATATCGAGCGTGCCACGAATGTAGCGAGAAGCATGGTGACACGCTATGGTTTCAGCGAGAAGCTCGGTCCTATCGTATATGGCACCAACGATGCCGAGGTATTCCTCGGACGCGACTATTCACACGGAAGGAATTACTCCGAGAATATCGCCGCTGAGATCGACGCCGAGATACGTGAGCTTGTTGAGACAGCCTATGAGAGCGCAAGAAACATTCTTGAGACTCACCGCGACAAGCTTGAAACGGTTGCGCAGTACCTTATCGCCAACGAGAAAATGGACGGCGACAAGTTTGAAGAGCTGATGTCCGATAAGCGTCCCGGAGACAGCGCAGATTTCCCCGAAATAACAGTGTGAACCAAAAACCTCCTATGCTGCGGCATAGGAGGTTTTCTGCTGATTAAAGGGTACCTCTAAAAACCGCTTTGAAAAGAGAAAATGTGTCAGCCGCGTTGAAGACGAGGAAAGGCTCCGAAGGCTTGCTGACGCAAGGCGAGGAGACTTGACAAAGTATTCGGCGGGGCTGGCGCGTTTTCTCTCAAATG
>JAGBLA010000077.1 GCA_017635675.1 Ruminiclostridium sp. | reverse complement strand
CCGGACGAGCCACAAGCAGTTTTGCGTTCGGATACAAGCGCATCCATTCACTTGCCGTCTGCAAAGTAAGGTGTTTCGGCACTACCACGCAGGCTTTGTTTATCAGTCCCAGACGTTTCTTTTCCATAGCCGACGCGATCATCTCAAAACTCTTTCCTGCACCTACGCAATGCGCGAGCAGCGTATTACCGCCCAGCTTAGCGCGGAGCACCGCGTTTTCCTGATGTGGACGCAGCTTTATTGCAGGATTCATACCGGGGAATGACTGATGTGAACCGTCATACTCGCGTCCGCGGATAGCGTTGAACAGGTAATTGTAGCGTTCAACATATTTTTCACGGCGAGCCGGATCGTCCCATATCCACTTTTTAAATCCTTCCTTCATCAGACGAGCCTTTTCCTTCGCAAGCTGTGTTGCTTCTGGATTTATGACGTATGATACCTTCCCTTCATCGTCCTCAACTCTGTCCTTAATGACAATATCACGTTGATTAAGCAGATTTTCAAATATCTGATAGCTGTTCATTCGCGCTGTGCCATAGCTTTCGGTAGCTGCAACAGAGCGGTCTTGCCCTTTGCCCTCTATCTTGTATTCTCCGGTTTTCGTGCGCGTGATAGGGTGATCGAACCGCCCTATTCTTGCCTGCGCATATTCACGGAGAAAACGACAGTAATCATCAATATCTATCCAGTTAGCGCCAATACGCACGGAAATTTCGCTTGCTTCAAGGTCTTTCGGGATAACCTTCTGCAATGCCGTCACATTCCGCTTAAAGCTCTCGTCTATGTGGTCTGCAAATTGCTGTGCTATTTTCAGCTTCTCACGGACATTACCCGAAAGGTACTCCGAAGCGTCCACATAACCCGAATACGGAGCTTCATCATTTATTTTCGCAGGATCACGGAATATCTCGCTGCCGAGATCGGCTATAACCTTTTCGGGAGCGTCCCCGACAAGTGCAGCCATGTATTCAACATCTACTTTGCCTTTGCGGTCAAGCGACACCTGCAATGCCTCCTGCGCCGTGCCAACAGACGTTATCTCCATTTCCGGCAGTATGGTTCTTTTCGTGAATATCTCGGACTTTTCAACGGTTTTCTTCTCCGCGTCGATTATCTCTAATGCCGCAAGGGTATTGTAATCATCATCGTGCCGGAAAACGCGCTCATTTGCGCTGTCCGTTATATTTCCGAAGTTCTTTCTGAACCGGTCATAAACTCGGTTTAGTTCCGCCTGCAAGCTGTGTAATTCTTCATCGGTGCAGCCAGCCGCCTGAGCGTCAATGACCGCCATAGCCGCAAGGCGTATATTGTGCATACCGATCATACGTTCAAGAGCCTTGCCGGTCTCCTGCACCTCAAGCATTACCTCGTTTTCGCGGTAATAGAGCTTTCCGTCAACGACCGTATGTGTGAAGTTTCTCACGGACGGGTCGGCAGCTATCATATTTACGGTTCCCTGCTCCTGTTCTTCGCTCCGCACTGTTTCTATACTGCCCTTTATCTTCGCAACAGCCGCTTTGAGCTGCTCCGCAAGCGGAATATCGCTGTCAGCGGTACATACCGTCATCTTGCTGTCCGGACCGTACTTTCCCCTCATGCGCTCGTCCCATTCCATAGTACCGAGCACCATATCGGGATTATCAACGAAATACTGATTGCAGGGAACCCCGTCCTCCGTCTGTCCCATGTGAACCCATTCGGGAACTGTCACGGTAAGGGTATCACGCTTTTTCAGAAACAGAATATCCGTCGTTATACTGTCCGCATCCTTGAATGTTCCTGCGGGCATACGCACCGCACCAAGCAGATCGCAGCGCTCCGCAAGGTATCTTCGTGCTGCTTCGTTGAACTTATCCATAGTGAACTTGCTTGTTACAAGCGCGACCACGCCACCGGGCTTTACCTTATCCACGGATTTTGCCGCAAAGTAGTCGTGAATTTTGAAACCGAGCTTGTCATAAGCCTTATCGCTGACACGGTAATCGCCGAACGGAATATTTCCGATGACTACATCAAAGCTGTTGTTATTGAACCGCGTCTGCTCAAAGCCTTTTATCTGTATGCGATCTTCCGGGTACAGCATTTGTGCTATCCTGCCGGAAATGCTGTCAAGCTCCACACCGTACAGTTTGG
>JAGBLA010000076.1 GCA_017635675.1 Ruminiclostridium sp. | reverse complement strand
TTGAGAGAAAAAGAACTGCTTGCACCAACTGCTTCGTCAAGTCTCCTCACCTTGCGTCAGCAAGCTTTCGGAGCCTTTCCTTGCATTTGGCGCAATCATCTCATTTTCTCTATTCAAAGCGGTTTTTAGAGGTACCCATTAGGAAAAAGCTGCACCTATATACAATATATTGTACCTCAAAATGCATAATATGTCAAGAGATATTCCGAAAAACGCCGAAAATAATTGTAATAATACGGAAAAAAGCGCTGTATATTGGTGTAGAGGAAGTCCGACATATATCCGGAGGTACACTATGAGCACGAAAAAAGGATTTTTAAGGAACACCGCGGTCATGTTCGCGGCAATGTTCATATCAAAAGCGCTTGGCGCAGTGCTGAAAATACCGCTCGGCAACATTCTCGGCGGCGAGGGCATGGGCTATTTCACAACGGCGTACAGTATCTTCATGCCCGTATTGTCATTTGCCTGCGCGGGGATACCGACGATACTCACCCGTGCGGTCGCGGGGTACGCGGCGTGCGGGGAATACGGCAGGATACGCGTGACGCGCAGGTGCTCGCTGCTGTTGGCGCTTGCGGTGGGGATCGCGGGTGCAGCGCTGATATACGCTGCTGCGGTGCCTTTCGTGTGCTATATCGCAAACTCCCCGGAAAGCCTGCCGGGGGTGCTTATAATAGCGCCCGCGACGGTGTTCTGTTCGGTCACGGCGGTTTACAGGGGATATTACGAGGGGCTTTCCGACGCTTTGCCCACTGCTATGTCACAGGTCATAGAATCCTTTGTGAGAGCAGGGCTCGGTGTGGGACTGTCGTATTACGTTTACGTGAACGGCGAACGCTTTTTCGGCTCTCAGGCAGCGGCACTGCCGTATTCCGCGGCAGCAGCTGTCCTCGGAGTTACCGTAAGCGAGCTCTGCGGCATGGTGTATATGCTGTTCCGTTCCCGCCGTTCATCCGACAGTTTCCGTATGTACGGCGGCAAGACCGATGATACCGATATGCTTGCGGTCTGCCGTGAGATATTTGTGAAGTCGCTTCCTATATCACTGGGTGCTGCAGCGTCAAATCTTCTGTCACTTGCGGATATGCTGACTATATCCAACTGCATCGACCTGTCGGCGAACCTGTTTGCGGAATACTGGGAGCGTGACGCGGTGCTGTCGGAGGTGACGGCGGCAAGCTCGGGAACGGGAAACTTCATGTACGGCTGTTACGCGGGAATGATAATGTCAGTGTATATGCTCGCGGCGGCGGCATCGGGAGTGGTGGCGCGGTGCGCACTGCCGCGGCTTGCCTGTACCGCGGAGACAGGCGGCACTGCCGCGCGTGACCGTGAAGTAAAGCTGCTTATAAAGGGGACTGCGGTCATCACCGCGCCCCTCACCGTGCTTATGGCTGTGCTCGCGGAGCCGATACTGATGATACTTTACCCTTCACGGACGCTGGAAGCACGGGTGAGCGTACTTCCGCTGGCGGTGCTGTGTGCCGGTGGGCTCGCTGCGGCTCTGCTGGGTGCTGTCTGTGTTATATTCAACGCCTATGGGGATTTCGGGTTTCCGATTAAACTCACGCTTATTGGAGGTGCGGTCAAGCTGCTTACAAACGCGGTGTTCATAATTATGCCATTCTTGAACATAACAGGAGCGGCAGTATCGGCGGTATTGTCCAATGTTATCTGTCTCGTGTATGCTCTGAAACAGGCTGATAAGAAATTCGGGATAAGCTCCGCCTGTATGCGGCACGTTTTGCCGTCACTGGCTGCATCATTAGGCGGAGGAGCAGCAGCGTTCATGTTCTATCGCGGTTTGAACGGCGATACAGGTGTTCCCGCAGCCTTCGTGCTATCGGCACTACTCGGGGGATCAGCGTATATTCTGATACTGTTCATTTCCGATGCTTCCGATTGTATGGCTGTGCTAAAGCGGCTGAGAGGGGAAAGAGCGTAAATTTTGCATAACCTATTGTAATTTCTTTCGGAATGTGCTAAAATATTGTCTGTTATCAAAATGAAAGGAAATTAAAAATATGTTTGTCATCAAAGAAAAATATGATATCAACGACCTGCTGGAGCTTATGAAGGCTCTGAGAGCCGAGAACGGCTGTCCGTGGGATAAGGTGCAGACCCATAAGAGCATACGCTCCGATCTGCTTGAGGAGGCATACGAGGTCGCCGAAGCTATCGACATGGACAGCAGCGAAATGCTGAAGGAGGAGCTTGGCGACCTGCTGCTCCAGGTGGTATTTCATACCGAGATAGAAAATGAACAGAACAAGTTCGACTTTGACGATGTATGCGACGGGATATGCAAAAAGCTGGTTTACCGTCACCCGCACGTATTCGGGGAAGTAAAGGCTGATACTCCCGAAGAAGTTCTGAAGAACTGGGATAACCGCAAGGCGGCGGCAAAGGAGGAGACCCGTGCTTCCGACAGGCTGAAAGACGTTACTACAACTCTCCCGGCTCTCATGCGCGCACAGAAAGTCGGTGCGCGAGCATCACGTGTGGGTATGGATTTCGGTTCAACTAAAGAAGTTATCGAAAGGCTTCGCAGCGAGATAGATGAACTCGAAGAGGCTGTGAACGCCGGAACCGATGAAAAGATAGAAGAAGAGCTCGGAGATGTGCTGTTCTCATGCACCAATTTGTCAAGATTTTTACAAAAAGATAGCGAAAAAGCCTTGACATTTGCGGTAAATAAGTTTATAATACGTTTTAGTGGAGTTGAGG
>JAGBLA010000075.1 GCA_017635675.1 Ruminiclostridium sp. | reverse complement strand
GTTTCTCTCATAGTGCGGCAGTTTCTGTTCGGGATTATCCACGGGCGTGTCGCTTGAATAGTAGGTCCTGAACACGCGTATCTGCGTATCGGGCGCGGGTGATACTGTCAGCGGGACGCTCCGTGCGTAATCATCGGTGTGCAGGGTTATAACGTTGTACGGGTTGTCCTGCATCTTCGGCAGCCAGTAGATGATGAACTCGTTGGCTTCATGGGCGGTCAGACCTATGTACATCAGCTTCTCACGCAGGAATTTTGCGGTATCAGCTCCGGCAACGCAGAAGCCTTTGCTCATATCGAAGTCCGCTGCTCCCTTGCCCTCCCAGTAAAGGCAGTAATACTCATCACCGTTCGCGTCGTAAAGCGTGCCGTCGGGCATTGCGGTAACGTCCCAACCGTCGTTGTACTCGGGATAGGTACAGGTCAGCTCACCGCCGAGCGGGAAATTTACCTGTACCGAAACGTCGGTCTGCTGTTCGGGATAGAGGTAGATGACTGGCTTTGCATACGCGCCGAGAAACCAGTAGTCATGCTCAACGCCGTTATTTCTGCCATAGTAGCAGTCATCAACCATATAGGCAATTTTGTGCGCAAACTCACGGTCGGTGATCTCGTAGCGCTCGCTTTGAGTACCATTCCATGTATGACTTGACAGATCGGATATCCAGTCGCTCAGTAACGGATAGCTTGTTTTGATGCTCTCACAGTAATTTGCTCTCGCGAACCCGAACAGTTCCCACATACCGAAATAACCCGCAACGCCGTTCCATACCGGCGTCTCAAAATTGAGCTCACCGGTCTCGCTGTAGGGTTCCTCCTTCATAACGATCTCGGGTACTATTCTTTCGCCCATATAGAAGTAGTCGAGTGTTGCTGGTTCTCCGTTCAGAATTACCGGGTCGCTGCCCGCCTCCTCCGCCGTGAACAGCGGGTATTCGTTCAGCGTGTTACCGTCGAGCGTATAGAGATAGTCATAGCTGTCGTAAAAATCCTCTGTCTGTTTCGACATAAACCAAGCGGGTGTACCGTCTTTCAGCTCGCTGAGTCCGAGATAAGCGGCGTTGCCTTCTCCCGTATTCAGCATGGGATAAAGTGTGTCTATGAATTTCAGCGCGCCGTCTTCTACACGATAG
Source organism: Ruminiclostridium sp. (assembly GCA_017635675.1). GTDB lineage: Bacteria > Bacillota > Clostridia > Oscillospirales > Ruminococcaceae > Ruminiclostridium_E. The sequence goes on along the minus strand of JAGBLA010000075.1, from coordinate 1,145 downwards.
ATATTCGATCTCAACCGTCCGGTATTTTTATCATCCTTGATAATGCTCTTCGTTACAATGATCTCGGGCTTAACGTCAAAGTCAAGGTCGAGCAGTAATATTCCGCAGGTCTCGGCTGTAAAAAGCTCTTCCTTCGCGTTCATTACCGCATCATAGATCTCTTTCATCTGCGGATCCTTATTCTTTCCGCTGATAACGTCGGTGTTGTGTGTTATGTCAAGCTCGGAAATGTCCGAGAAAGTCTTTATAATCTCAATATCAGAGACGGTACAGGTGTTCGCGTAACCGTCTTTTTTGCTGTAGCTGACATGCGTGTTGTGCATCACTACTTTCGCATATGCGTATGCTGCGGTGTCGAGGGACATACCCTCTGTCATCACGCCAGTAAAAAACAGCGAATCCGAGGTCACCCGCACCCTGCCGATATCGAAGAAAACATCTCCGAGAGTGAACATAGGCAGTCCATACATATATTCGGGGTCAATGAGTATTGACAGTCCCTCATCGCTGCCACATACGAACGCGTTTACTGTCACAGGGTCGTCTATCGTGTAGCCGAGAGTTATGTCCGGGCAGGTTCTATCGTATTTTCTGCCAGTGTAGAAGTTTTCATCTTTGGTGACTTTGTACGGTATCACTGTTACGACGGGGTCGTCGTACTCTATCTCATATGCGGATTCGAAGCTTTCCGATGGGGTGTACATAGAAATATCAAGACGTTTAGAAATGTCATTTTCGACTGTATCAGAAAAGGCGTTGACCGATGGGCGCACTTTGATCTTCGCTGCATCGGCGTTTATTGTCAGAAACGTCACGTTGCCATTATTCGACTCCTGCGATGTATCATCGCTCAGCGTGTAGTCAAGCACCGTAACGGTATTCCCGTTTCCGTTCTGAGATCCGTACAGTATGCTCTCACTTGTCGTTGCATCGGTTGTGAACCCGCTTGAGTATCCGTAATATTCGGTCGCCGTAAATTCATCCTTGTGATACGCAGGGGATATGCTCACAGGTTCGGGCTCCGGCTCGGCTGTAGTTGTGACCGACGTTGTGGCAGCTGCGGTGGTTGTCGCAGTAGTTACTTCCGCAGTTGTTGTCTCTGTCGAACTTGCCGCCGTTTCGCTCTCCGATACCGCCGGAGCAGG
>JAGBLA010000074.1 GCA_017635675.1 Ruminiclostridium sp. | reverse complement strand
TGCTGCCCTGGTCTGATGAGCTGCCTCAATTCTGTAAATGAATATCTGAAATGCTCACCGGCATCCCGAATTGGTCTTTGGATTACTTCGGAATGCCGGTGTTTTATTGTCTTTTATAACGTGGGATTATTGAGCGGATACGGAGTAACAACCGAATGGTGCGCTGTTCTTTATTACCCCATTTTGAACGACTCAGCCATACTCGTTACAAAGTGCCATTGCCGTTCCATATAGGTTTTCAGCATTATAGTACGATCGCGATAATCGGCAAGAGCGCTGTCAGGCGCATTAAAATGCTCTGCTATCGCCAACGCGGCGGCATTTCCGCTTTCCATACCTGCGGAGATTCCTTCGCCCATAGGGTTCAGAAAGCCCGCGACTTCTCCCGCGAATAACAGCCGACCAGTGCCGTAGTCTATATTGCACCCCGTCTGAATATGCGGCATGAGCCACTTTTCCTCCTTCACGCTTTTGTCTACGGTAAGAGCATGACGATCCTGCATATAGCGAATAAAGCTGTCATAATAGTATGCGATCATGCTCGTATCCTTAACTGCGACACCCAGCACGAGCATATCGTCCTTCACATTGAACCAAGCGTCATATTCGGACAGCTCCGGCTGGAGGTAAGCGTAGAAATAGTGCGGATCGAGGTCAATTTTTCCGTAATTGAAGGTCTGATATGTAGTAATGAATTTCGGAGATGTGTTCAGCACCGACCTTTTAATCACAGATGTAACGCCCTCGCAGTCAATAACATATCTCGCCTGTTCGTTGTAGGTCTTGTCGGAATGAAATTTAAGCTCGATATAGCCGCTTTTCTGCTCACAGGATATTGCCGAAGTCTCATCACGAAGCTCAACACCCGCTTCGACCGCATTTTCGGTCAGCCAGTTATCGAACGAACTGCGCCAGATGTTGACACCTTCCTGCTCAAAAGCGTATTCCTTGCCCTTGTCATCGGTAAATATCATGCCGCGGTTATCAATCGGGGTACACATCGCGGAGCGCGGAACATCTTTCCCGAAATACCGGCTTACCAAGTCCATGGACTTCTTTATCAGTACGCCGGAACACGACTTGTACCGCGGCATCTTCATTCGTTCAACGAGCAAGACTTTCAAGTGTCTGTCGGCAAGCGTCTTTGCGGCTGTCGCACCGGTCGGTCCAGCGCCGACAACTATAACATCATACATCTGTTGTCCTCGAATTATTAATACTACAGCATAGTGTAGAGTTAATTATCCCTTTACATCCAAGCTCTTCTTTACGAGCTTATCGCCGCTTTTTACAAGCGTGCTGTCAACAGACTCGCGGGTGACGTTATTCAGAGCCCCGGCGGGTAGCTTCTTTCCAAGCTCCCAAGAAGGATCGGCTTCCTTGCAAGCATCGTAAAGCGCCTGTCTGTACTGCCTTTCATATTGCCCTAGCGTCCAAGTGCCTTTCAGCCTGTCTTTGATCGGAACACTAAGCTGATAATCTCTGAATACTTCGGATCGTCTTGTAGTATCTCCGTTTGCAACGCCTTTCTCATGCATAAAGTGACGCTTTGTTTCGTCAAACATCTTCTGACGGGAGCTTTCGGAAACATCTATGATCTGATGACGTTCGGATTCCGGTATTCCCGTAGCGTCCATTCCGGCGACATCAAAG
>JAGBLA010000073.1 GCA_017635675.1 Ruminiclostridium sp. | reverse complement strand
ATACAATGTATGATTATTACACCCATAACGGGGTTTTAAGTGAGGAACAAACTGCCGAATTCAAGGCAAAGCTTGACCGTTATATTGCTGAAAATAAACAGCGGGAGGAATCGGAATATGAATATAACGAGGACGGCGATGTTCTTCCGATAGAAGCCCCCGATGCACTGCCGGATGCCGAAACAGAAAGCACCACAGAAACATCTGCGGAAATCACAACGAATGCGCTTCTGTATGAAACCGAGGCGGAAACAACAGAACCCGCAGAAGTCTCTCCCACCGATGACGAGCTCAAAGCCCTTGTCAAGCAGGGCGCAGAAGCGTGCGGACTGAACGTTTCGATAAGCGACCTTACGCGCGGAAACCTGAAACTTCACTACACGAGAGACAAGAGCGTCAAGTACGCCGATAAACTCGCTTACGAAATGGGCAACAGATATGAGATACAAGTGCGTAATTCAGCGGGAGAATGGGAAACTTATGACCCGGAAACTCTCGAAAGTTGGAACGACGGTACGCATTGGTTCGATAGTCTGCTGGGGCTTGGCGGCGAATATGAAAATGAGGAAGAGAAAGAGACGGTGCTGTTTTATGGTAAAGATATGTATGAGACAGAGATACCGAACGGAATTTACCGCGTAAAAAAAGGCGTGAACGTTTACAGCGAGGTAACGGGAGAACATCTCGGCAGGCTGGACGCATACGCTGAATTTACGATAGACGAACACACCCCGAATGTTTTCGGCATTACAATGACTGCAAAGAACGTTAGTCCCGAAAGCGTAACACTTGCTGTGCAGCAAAGCGGAGCAAGCTTCCACGTAAAGCGTAACCTCGGATATAAAGCTCGGTTCGTACTTGAAAGTAAAACCGGGTCCGGAGAATGGAAAAAGGTGGACGGCAATCCCGTAACATGGGCTCCAGATATCGAGCCGATAAACGAGAACGGAGTTACCGAGATAAAGGAGGATTTCTCCGATATATACGGTTCTTTGCCGGACGGAACATACCGCATTTCAAAACAGTTCGTGAACTATGTCGGAACAGGCGAAACGAAAGATGATATTTTAAACAGCAGCACATATTACTGCGAGTTCGTTATAGGTGAAAAAACTCACGACTGGGGAATAACGATGTCCGCGAAGGACGTAACGCCTGCGGGAATGACGCTCGTTATAGATCAGAAAGGCGGAAATGTCACTGGCGAGCTTGAATACGGAAGTAAATATCACATCGAAATACAGAGCGATGAAAACGGTATGTGGGAAAGGCTTCCGTATGTAACTGATGAAGTGACATGGACTCTTGACGCGAGTATCGTTGATCTCGGCGCGCATATCGAAGAGCAGATCAACTGGACAGGTCTGTACGGTTATCTTTCTGCCGGACACTATAGGTTGGGGAAGAAGTTCAGCGCCGTGATCGACGGCAAGACCAAAGAGATAATAATCTGCTGTGAGTTCGACATAACCGCCGATACACCCGAAAAAATCGCAGAATAACAGAAAAAGCATCATCGGAACATACCGGTGATGCTTTTCTTGCATTTTCTGACGTTCTGCGCTATAATATTTCTGAAAATGTGTGACGTTTGGCAACTGTTTCCTGTCATATATATCAGAGAGCCAAAAACGGGAGGGATAATATGAAAGACTCCGAAATAATAGAACTGTACTTCGCGCGTTCGGAAGACGCTATAACCGAGACTGACAAAAAGCACGGAGCGTTCTGCAGGTCAATGACCTTCGGAATTCTCGGAAACCGCGAAGACAGCGAGGAATGTGTCAACGATACATATATGAGACTCTGGGAGATAATCCCGCCGCAGCGCCCGGAGAAGTTCCGTGCGTTCATAGCCCGCATTGCACGCAATATCGCACTGAATATGCTCGACCGTATGTCGGCAAAGAAACGTGGCGGCAGATACGGGGCTGCTTATGATGAGCTTTCGGAGAGTATTCCCTCTGCCGAAAATGTGGAAAAGCGCGTCGATGATAAAGAGCTTTCGGCGCTGCTCGATAAGTTTCTGCGCTCACTTGACCGCGAAAAGCAGCTTATCTTCTTAAAGCGATACTGGTATATGCGCACAGTCGCGGAGATAGCCGCAGAAATGAGTGTCAGCGAGAGCAAGGTAAAAATGGTGCTGCACCGTACCCGTGAAAAGCTGCGGGAATATCTGGAAAAGGAGGGCGTGCAGATATGAACGACAGAGCTGACAGACTTATAAAAGCTCTCGGAGACATCGGAGAAGACCTGATAGACAAAGCTGCCCCTGTTTATCCCGCTGACAGCGGAGCAGGGGAGAGTATCAAGACTGCTGTTCCCGCAGTATATGAATCGGAAGTGAAGATAACAAGGAAAGACCTGCGGATATATTGGATAACACGTGCGCTCGGTATGGCGGCAGTTGCCGCGCTTATAGTCGGTGCAGTTGTTCTTCTGGTGCAGAACTGGGATAAGATAGCGGTGAGCGGTAATGAAAGACCGGGGGTGGT
>JAGBLA010000072.1 GCA_017635675.1 Ruminiclostridium sp. | reverse complement strand
TAGTGCGTTTTCAAAAAATTATAGCATATTATTTACGCTTACGCAACGGATATTACAAAACGCGGTCATTCCATGCCGGAAACACCGCGTTTTTTTATTCTTAACCGCTTTTCGGCAGCCGCGCGCATTTCGGCGGTTCCCGTACACTTCGGATCATCGGGTGGCGGTACTATCTCCGTAAGCTTTTCAAGCCAGTCGGTTTCAATGTCCGTTCCTCCTTTTGTTGCTTCTGTAACAGCTGTATCTGTACTAACGGACGTTTCCCGCGAAGAGGTTTCCGTCATGTCGGCAGTCGTTATTATCTTCTCCCGTTCTGTCCCGGACGGTGAGTTTACGCCGGTACAGCCCGATATAAGCATAGCCGACAAAAGTGTTACTGCAAGTATCTTATTCTTTTTCATCATCATTTCCTCCGGTTTCCACATCTTCTGTTCTGGTTTGTTTTTCATGTTTCTGCATGGCTCTGAAATATATGGTCAGAGGAGCAATAAGCATGAACGTAAAAATTATTAGCACAACAGCGTTAAATGATATTTTAATAAAGGTCATATTGCTTACAGTTTTCCAGAAATAGAAGATAGTGCCTACCACAAACGCGCCGCCTATCACTGTCCGTATCGCTTCACGGAAAATAAAGAATCCCCGGAACCGCCACTCAAGAAGCGTAAGTCCCGCTCCCGCAAGCACAGCAAAAAGCAGAAGCTCCCACATCCATTCCAGGACATGATCAAGCTCGTGATAGTATATCATTTTAAAATCAACGCACGAGCAAATAAAGTATATAAACAAGATGATAACATTTACCGCCGGGCAGGTACAAAGCGCTTTCCGCAGCGTTTTTTCGTATTCATCGTACCCTTTCATATCACTTCTCCTGTCTTACCGGACAATACCCTGCGAGCTTTATTATCTCCTGACCCTCGTCTGTAAGCAGATAATCCCGCAGTTCTCGTGCCGTTCCGCTCTGACCCTCACGCATTACGGCGCAGTACGCCGCGGTGAACGGATATGCACGGCTTATAAGGTTCTCGTTATCCGGAGATATGCCGTTCACTTTCAGCACTTTTATATTGTCATTCCTGTAAAGATTGTTGATGTAGTAGTAATATGTATATCCAAGACTGTTCATTGAATTCTCATATTCCGCAACTTTCTCAACCAGCCTTCCCATACCGTAAACAAGCTCATAACCGTCAGGTTCTATCATTTCTTCTCCCTGCATTACCGTCTGCTCCATTGCGGTCTGACTTCCGGAGTTGGCTTCACGCTGATACGGTATGATAGGGGCATCAAGACCGCCTACATCTTTCCAGTTCGTGATACGTCCCGTATAAATATCCTGTATCTGCTGCACTGTAAGAGAATCCACAGGGTTGTCCTTGTGCGTGATGAATACAAATCCGTCCATTGCTACAGGCGTAATGTCAAATTTAACGCCTTTCTTTTCAGCCTCAGACAGTTCACTTTCCGAAGGCTCGGTCACAAATATAATGTCCGTTACCGCATGATAATAGTTATCCTTTGTCTTTGACTCGATAAGATACTCATACGCGTGATGTGTGGTACGATGTGTAAAAACAGAGTTCTGAAGTCTCTCATCGTCAGCGTCAAGGAACTGACGCGCCAGCTCCGCGGTTATAGGAATAGTAGCTGTTGAGCCGTCGATATGTCTGAAAAACTCCTCGTCCAGCAATATCTTCCCTGTCTCGATCTTATGCCAGCCCTCTGGGCGCGTAAGCATAACATTAACATTCGCGGTCTTGTCATGCGTTATCTCATGACCGTTTGAATACACAACAGCAGATATCAGGATCACTATCCCCGTAATAATTATCAGCATTCCGAGCACCAAAAGCGGCAGAGCCCGCAGCAGCTTTGTATTGTTCTTGTTTATCATAAGTTCCTCCTGTTTTGCTTTTCCAGTTTTGGTATAAGCTGTATCAGCACATATAACTGCCTCTACCCTATATAACGAAAATGTGTGCAAAAAGTAACACCTGTTTTGCCGATTTGTGCATATTGATCCCGATCTTTGTCAATAATTACCAAAGCTATTATATCACATATCCAATTAAAGCACAATACCCCGGCATTCACCAAAATGTCGGGGTATGACCTTATTCTTCGCTCCCGCCCCACTCAACGAGCGTAAAGCCGGTTCTATCATAGTGCGGCAGTTTCTGTTCGGGAATATCCACGGGCGTGTCGCTTGAATAGTAGGTCATGAACACGCGTATCTGCGTATCGGGCGCGGGTGATACTGTCAGCGGAACGCTCCGTGCATAATCGTCGGTGTGCAGTGTTATCACGTTGTAGGGGTTGTCCTGCATCTTCGGCAGCCAGTAGATGATGAACTCGTTGGCTTCACGTGCCGTCAGACCTATGTACATCAGCTTTTCGCGCAGGAATTTTGCGGTATCGGTTCCGGCAACGCAGAAGCCTTTGCTCATATCGAAGTCCGCAGCTCCCTTGCCCTCCCAGTACAGACAGTAATACTCGTCGCCGTTCTTGTCATACAGCGTACCGTCGGGCATTGCTGTCACGTTCCAGCCGTCGCCGTATTCGGGATATGTGCAAGTGAATTCGCCGCCGAGCGGGAAGTTTACCTGTACGGAAACGTTGGTCTGCTCTTCGGGGTAGAGGTAGATGACGGGTTTTGCGTAATCGCCGAGGAACCAGTATTTGTGCTCGGTGGTGCTCGTGCCGTTTATGAACCAGTCATCGACCATGTACGCGATATGGTGTGCAAATTCGCGGTCTGTGAGCTTATACCTTGCGGCTTTGTCGGAGGTATAACCTCCGGTAAATCCCGACGAAAGCCAGTCGCTGTACAGACTGTAGCTCGTAGTAATACTTCCGGCAAATTTCGCGCGGGCAAACCCGAACAGCTCCCACATACCGAACCATGCCGAACTGCCGTTCCAGCTGAGCAACTCCCAATCCGGCTCATTGTATGGTCCTACTTCTTCTACAGTTATCGTAGGTACTATCTGTTCATCGTAAAAATAATAGTCAAGCTTCTCGGTATCACCGTTCACAGTTATCTGATCATCGGTTTCTCTGTGTGTGAAAAGCGGGTGCATATTAAGCTTGTCGCCGTCAAGCGTGTACAGATAGTCTTCCTCATAAAAGCCTTCAACGTTGTCATCGTGATATGTGCGAGTGGTGGCAAACCACGCTGGAGTGCCGTCCTTCAGCTGTGACAGCCCGACTACTGCACCGTCGTAATAAACGACTTGAAAACAAAGCCGCATGGTGTCTATGTATTTCAGCACACCGTCGGAAACGCGGTAAACTTCGGTGTCGAGCGTCCGGCGATAAGGATCTTCCTCGTCGCCGATGCGGGTAACGAGCACTTCCGGCTTGCCGTCAAAGTCCATGTCGAGCAGCACTATGCCGTGGGTGCTTTCGCTGAAAATATCGCTCTTCGCGTCCATTACCGCGCCATAGATCTCGCTCATTACCGGGTCTTTCTCGACATTCCCTATGACGGTGTCATTTTCGGAGAGCGCATAGTCGGCAATATCCGTGAATGTGTCGATAATGCTTATGTCCGTGACTGTGCAGGTGTTCGAGTAGCCGCCGGAAAACGAGAACGAAACGTTTATGTCCGTAAGCGTCACCTGTGCGTATGCATAGTCCGGCGTGTCAAGCGCAAGCCCCTCTGTCGGCTCTCCCGTGAGCAGCAGCGAGTCCGCGACTATCTCATGCCCGCCGAATGTAAACACCACGTCGTCCCATGACAGCAGCGGCAGCCCGTACATATACACGGGGTCTATCAGTACCGACAGCCCCTCATCCGAGCCGCAGACAAGGGCGTTGACCTTCACAGGCTCCGCTATGGTGTAGCCGTATGTGAGCTCATACGGGTCTTTGTATGTGCCTTCGTCCCCGTCGAACGGATGAGTGCACATTGCCTCCGCGACAGGGTCGCTCCACTTTATTTCATACGCACTCGGGAACTTGTCCGAAGTTATGCGGCTTCGTCCGGCTATCGTGCTTAAAAGCTCCTCCGAGACGTTCTCGCTGTACGATGTCGTGGAAGCGATCGCCGCTATTCCCGCATCGTTCGCTTCCATTGTCAGAGCACGCCGGTCGCCGCCGTCGGATCTTACAGTATAGTCGTTTTCGGGTCTGTCAAACCGGAACTCGAACATAGACACCGCTTTGCTGTCCCCGACGGCGGTTTTCATCACCAGCTCCTCCAGACTGTAATCACCGTGGATGATGTCAAGGGTGAGCCTGTCGGCGAAGTGGTGCTGCCATATCCCCGTGTCGGGAAATTCCGGCTCCGGTGCGGTGGTAGTTGTCACCGTTGTAGTGGTGACTGCGGAAGCTGTCGCTTCCGCAGTCGTCGTTTCCGCTGCACTCGTTGTCGTCTCGCTCTCCGACACTGCCGGAGCGGGAGTTCCCGTTCCGCACCCCGAAAGGAGCAAAGCCGCCGCGGCTGCAAAAGATATAATCTTTGAAGTTTTTCTCATTTCAGACCTCCGATGTGTTAAAAATTTCCTCTATTATATAAAACGAATAAAAAGGCAAAAAGTTACGCCTGTTTTTCCGATTTGTGCATATTGACCCCGATCTTTGTCAATAATTACCAAAGCTATTATATCACATATCCAATTAAAACACAATACCCCGACATTCACCAAAATGTCGGGGTATGATCTTATTCTTCGCTACCGCCCCACTCAACGAGCGTAAAGCCGTTTCTCTCATAGTGCGGCAGTTTCTGTTCGGGATTATCCACGGGCGTGTCGCTTGAATAGTAGGTCATGAACACGCGTATCTGCGTATCGGGCGCGGGTGATACTGTCAGCGG
>JAGBLA010000071.1 GCA_017635675.1 Ruminiclostridium sp. | reverse complement strand
GTGAAACTTTTATGCGCGCCTCCTTGCGCGCTTTTGGTTTCACCGTCAATGCCTCGTGCATTGGCAAATGCGCAGTAATACTCGCACAAATGGCAGCCGAGGCACCTTTCTTCGTTCACATATACTTTTTTCATATCTTTATTCTCCTGCATGAAGGATCCCTAATATCTGCAATTCTTTCTCCGTCAAGCCGATACCGCGCAGCATCAGCCGGTTGCCGCGCAGAGCCTCGATCGAGTTGATTCCCATACCGCCCATAATTTCCTGTATCTCGTGGTTCCACGCGGTCACGAGGTTGACAAGACGCTTGTACGCGATATCCGGGTTAAGGCGCTTGACGAGTTCGGGATTCTGGGTCGCAATGCCCCAGTTGCACTTGCCGGTGTGGCAGCTTCTGCACAGATGACAGCCCATTGAGAGCAGCGCCGGGGTAGCTATGTAAACCGCGTCCGCGCCAAGTGCTATCGCCTTTACCGCGTCCGAACTGCACCTTATCGAACCTGCCGCAACGATAGACACTTCGTTGCGTATGCCCTCGTGGCGCAGGCGACCGTCAACTGCCGCAAGAGCGAGTTCGATCGGGATTCCCACGTTGTCGCGTATGAGCGTCGGAGCCGCGCCCGTGCCGCCCCGGAAGCCGTCTATCGCGATTATATCAGCGCCCGAACGCGCAACGCCTGACGCTATCGCCGCAACATTGTGTACTGCCGCGATCTTGACGATCACGGGCTTCTTGTACTCGGTGGCTTCCTTGACGGAGAAAATGAGCTGGCGCAGGTCCTCGATGCTGTAAATGTCGTGGTGGGGTGCGGGTGATATCGCGTCTGTCCCGCGGGGTATCATGCGGGTGTGCGCCACATCTTCCTTTATCTTCTCGCCGGGCAAATGACCGCCGATACCGGGCTTTGCGCCCTGCCCCATTTTAATTTCTATCGCCGCGCCCGCGTTCAGATAGTCCTTGTGAACGCCGAAACGCCCGCTTGCCACCTGCACGATCGTGTTCGCGCCGTACTTGTAAAAGTCTTTGTGCAAGCCGCCCTCGCCGGTGTTGTAAAACGTGCCGAGTTCTTCTGCCGCTCTTGCAAGACTTTCGTGTGCATTCTTCGAGATCGAGCCGTAGGACATTGCGCTGAACATTATCGGAACGTTGAGCGTGAGCGACGGTTCAAGCGTCGTGTCAAGCTCTCCGTTTTTGTCGAATTTCATCTTCGTCGGCTTCTTGCCGAGGAAAACGCGTGTCTCCATTGGCTCACGAAGCGGGTCTATCGGCGGGTTCGTGACCTGCGACGCATTCAGCAGTATCTTATCCCAGTAAACGGGATAGTCTTTCGGCGTTCCCATTGACGACAGCAGCACGGAGCCTGTCCCCGCCTGTCTGTACGCTTCGGTCATAAGTGATTGCGTGTAGTTCGCGGACTTGCGGAAAGCGTTCTCATCTGGGCGTATCTTCAGCGCGCCCGTGGGGCAGATACAGACGCATCTCTGGCAGTCAACACACTGGTTTTCGTGGGCGAGCATCTTGCTGAAATCGCTGTCGTAGTAGTGGACTTCGTTTGCGCACTGGCGCTCGCAGGCACGGCAGCTTATACATTTATCATAGTTTCGCAGAACTTCAAATTCCGCGGGAAAATAGTTCACAGGCATCTTCTTTTGCCCTCCTCGTTGAGAGTTATGATAACAGTCTCTCCGCCCTTCGGCGACCACACGTTTTCGCAGTCC
>JAGBLA010000070.1 GCA_017635675.1 Ruminiclostridium sp. | reverse complement strand
GAGGGCAAGTGGCAGCTGATCCCGCGACAGATAGACGAAGAAGCGGAGACACGGTTTCAGCAGCTCGACAAGCTGTATCGGCAGCAGAACCCACGTCCGAAAAGCTTTCTGCTGATACGCGAGTGGGAGAAAATGCGCCTGCTGACAGTAGAACATCAGGTGATGCGGGAAGTCGTATTTCAGTTGAGAATGTAACTCCCGATATTCTGAAAAAGATGAGGCTGGATGCAGATTTTAACCGCAGTCTTGATAATTACGAGATCGCAGGCTGGGCGTTCGGTGACTCGGAGGGTATGAATATTACCCCCATTGAGTATTTCAACCGCTTTATCGCTGACCGATATTCTGTGATACAGCAGCAGGAAATCCGTGATATTATGGAAGCTGCTATACGCAATGAAAAGCGGCTGCAAGAACAGGAACGTCAGGAACAGCAGACTGCGCCGGTTGAAAAGACTGAAAAGGAACCGGAGACAGTTCCCGATGAACAGCCGGAAACTACGGATATTCCGCAGGAAGAAGCCGAAGCGCCGGAATCCGAATACACGGACGAGGAAGAACCTACAGAGTCCGAGCCCGTAATAATTAATAACAGCTATATTGACACCGGACTGCTGCCGCCTATGACGGACGAGTTTCTTATCAATGCTATCATAAAGAATGACAGGTTTTTCAAGGTCAAGAAAGACGAGATCGCGGCGTTCTTTGCAGAAAATCCCGAACCCGACAAGCGCGCGGAATTTATGAAAACAGCGATAAATTCCGATTACAGCGAGCTTGACATAGGCAGCGCCCGTGTCGGCTATAAGACATTTGATAACGGTCTCAATGTATGGGAGGGGAGCTACCTTTCCCGCACAAAGGAATCCGGTCTTAGCTGGGACTTGGTGCAGTCGCTTACCGCGTCCCTTATTGAAAAAGGTGAGTATCTTGACCCCGAAAGAAAGCAGGATAAAAAGCCGTCGCGTTCGTCTGCAAGCCGTTCGGACAGCAATACCCTGATAATATATTCTTTCCATGCTGAAGAAGCGGAGGATAAGATATATGCAAGCTGTGAGATAGGTGGTAGAAAGTTTGAAGCGGAGATCGAGCGTACCGAGGACGATGTTGCATACATCATGGACGGACAGAAGCCGTACAAGCTGAACGATTATCAGACCTACGATTTGGAACAGTTTGAGCTTTACCGTTCGCCTATCGTTCACGATAAAAACGGTTATTATGCCGACGATCTTGACGAGGGCGACAATATCCGTCTTGACGGAGTGATGTGGAAGGTCGAGAAAAAGACCGACAACATGATACATCTTTCCCGTGAGACCGATGAGGGCATACTGGACAAGCACATCTATGATAACTGGCAGGAAGCATTGACGCAGCAGGGATTTGAGTACATTCCCGAAAAAGCTCCGGTCATTGATGTTCCGCCGTCTGCAAAGAAGAAAACCGTAAAGGCGGCTATAAAGCCCGAAACAAAGCCTGTTTCCGGTGGCGAACAGCTCTCGTTCTTCGGTGAGCCTATGGATATATCGGAACCGGCGAAGCCTAAAAAGCGTGACAAGCTGCGCCTTATATATCCTGCAACAAATGTAACGCAGGATATGATCAACTATGCGTTAAGAGGTGGCAGCGGAAAGCCGCAGAGCCTTGAACGTATCGCGTATCAATTTCAGCTTGGCAAGACAGATGCAGAAAATGCTGAATTTCTCCGCAAGGAGTTCGGAACAGACGGACGCGGCTTCTATCTGCAGGACGAAACGCAGTTGTCGGTATGGTTCGATAAAGACGGAATAACGCTCGGCGCAGGAGTGACCGCCTTCAACATTGTTACCAAAGAGCATATCACTTGGGAAGATGCCGCAAAGCG
>JAGBLA010000069.1 GCA_017635675.1 Ruminiclostridium sp. | reverse complement strand
CTCATCACTGAAAACATATTCCCAGTCTGCTATTTTTCCGTTCTCATATATCCGCCGTCTAATAAGATAGCCCGCTTTTTCAAGATTTTTAAGTGCTGTGGAGATTTTGGTAAGACCGTCCGGCAATATATGCATAAGTCCCCTTATAGAAAAATCCCAGCTTTCGGGCAATGAAAGCATGGTTATCAACAGCCCGCGCTCGGTCGCTCCCAGATTTGTGTCCCGTATCATTGCGTTATGAATTATCGTGTAATCCCTTTTGACCTCTTTTTTCAATCTTGGCATAGCAAACACTCCTATTATCACTGTACACTTCAACAAGCCCGGAAACAAGCCGTTCCCGGGCTTTATTCCTATTGAGTGGCTTTCACATAATACAATCTGCACCCTGAAATATTTACTGATTTTCGTCCCGAGCCTGTTGTGCCATTCGTGTATGCACACACAGGCGCTGTACCGCTGAACCCTGCGCTGCTGTCGGAGCCATCCGTTACCGTTGGTCTTATGAAGTAGTAAGTTCCGTCCGAACCGACCGCAAAGGTAATACAGCCCTTGTTCGCCATTTCCACAGCCTCACTTACAGCGCCAAGAGTTCCGAATCTTGATGTGTCATTTATATTTATCCTTCCGAGTTCAACTCCTTTGTGACCTTTATTCCAGTCATAATAAGTGCTTCCGTTCGATGAAGCCCCCGTGTTAAGGGTATATCTGGGCAGTTCACAGCCCATAGCGACAGAAATATCCCATAACAGCGTATCTGAAGCCGTGAGAGAGACCGCATTACCTCGTCCGCCGTAAACATAATCGTCCGCAAACTGATGTATGTCATATTGTGCGTATTCGGATTCCACATATCTTGCAGTCTGAAGCTCACCGAGACCGAATTGATCCAGCACAGCGTCATACAAAGCCGCAGAGCGATTGTCAGCTATATTGTCGAGCTTTTGCCCTTTATATGACTCCCACAGGCTTGTCCCGGGAACATACTGATAAGCATTAAGCAAAGTTGTTCCGGTGTTGCTTGTGAGCGCGGAGATAGGGATACGCGGATCGTTAGGGTACATATCCGAAAATCTTACGGTATCCTCAAGCGGTGTCTCCGTTCCGATTATATATACTGTCCCGAGACCGTCAACACGATATGTGGGTCGGGGCAGCAGATTAAAGATATTCCTACCCTCAACTCTCCCGACAGCAGTAAATAAACGTTGGTTATAGCTTAACTGCGGCAGACCGTTGCAGGGACCGAGAGCGTTGCTGTTATAGGTATAGTTTGTAACAAGACCGGGCATGACCTGCTTGTTGGCATCATATATCCTGTCCGCCATCTCTTTGGCATCTCTGCCGGAAAGCTCGGTCTTATCCTTATAGCTGTTTGTAACGATGTCTATATCATAGGAATTGATAATGCCGGTATCCGCTGCCACCGAAGCTCCTTCGATAATAGCGTCGGTCTTTGTCTGCACTGCCGCGGCGCAGACATACTTCCCGCCGATCTCAACGACAACGCAGAAAGCGGTCAATATAATGAGCCATACAGACATCATCATAAGCGTCATTCCGCTTCCTTCGCGCCAATTTATCCGTTTCATCTTCTCACCCCGCTCGTATAACATCGTTGCCGGAGTCAACAGGGGTCTCTACCATCATAACAATTGAAGCCTGCACAGTACGAGGAGTGGTGCCTATAAAGCTGACTGTACGCATTGTGACAGTATATTCGGCAAGTACACCCTTCGTCCAAGCGGAATCGGACTCTACAAGCCTCAGCTCACCGTGCCATTGTTTCGCAGAAAGGTCGGAAGAAGCAGACTGTCTGTACCCTCCG
>JAGBLA010000068.1 GCA_017635675.1 Ruminiclostridium sp. | reverse complement strand
GGGTCCAGGGGCGGCGTTAGCCCCGGCGGGGTTTGGGGCAGAGCCCCATTCTGTTCTTCTGTTCTCTCTGTTCTCTCTGTTACTTCTTCTCCGGTCTCATTGTGGGGAAGAGCAGTACATCTCTGATAGATGCGCTGTCTGTGAGCAGCATAACAAGCCTGTCGAAACCGAAACCAAGTCCGCCTGTGGGCGGCAGACCGTATTCGAGCGCTGTAATGAAATCATCATCTACCTGCGCGTCATTGCCGCCCTGTGCTCGCTTTGCGGCTACCTGTTTCTCAAAACGCGCGCGCTGATCTATAGGGTCATTGAGCTCCGAGAATGCATTGCCGAACTCGGTGCCGTTGATAAAGTATTCAAAACGCTCGGTGAACATGGGGTCGGAGGGCTTGCGCTTTGCGAGCGGTGAGTTCTCCACGGGGTAATCGTAGATGATAGTCGGCTGGATAAGGTTCTCCTCTACGAATGTCTCAAAGAACGCGATAAGCACCTCGCCCTTTGTGGCAGTCTTGCTTTCAAGCTCAACGTGCTTTTCCGCAGCAGCCGCACGCGCGTCCTCATCGCTTGCCCAGTCGGCAAAGTCAACGCCCGCATACTTCTTCACCGCTTCTGTCATGGTAAGGCGCTCCCATGGCTTGCCTACTGCTATTTCCTTACCCTGATACATTACGGTATCGGTACCGCATATTTTCTTTGCCACCGTGCGGTAGAGGTCTTCGATTATATCCATCATGCCGAAGTAGTCGGTATATGCCTGGTACATCTCGATAGATGTGAATTCGGGGTTGTGTGTAGCGTCCATTCCCTCGTTGCGGAATATGCGTCCCACCTCGTAAACGCGGTCAAAACCGCCTACGATAAGCCTTTTCAGATAAAGCTCGGTCTCAATGCGAAGGTACATATCTATGTCCAGCGCGTTGTGGTGGGTCTTGAACGGCCGCGCCGCGGCACCTATCTCAAGCGGCAGCAGTATCGGCGTATCGACTTCAAGATACCCGATGCTGTCGAGATAATTGCGTATCTCGCGGAGTATAAGCGAGCGGGTCACGAAAGTTTTCTTGTTCTCGGGGTTGGCGATAAGGTCGAGATAGCGCTTTCTGTAACGCTCCTCCTTGTCGCGGAGCCCGTGCCACTTCTCGGGCAGCGGCAGCAGCGATTTTGAGAGCAGCGTTATGCTCTTTGCGTGTACCGATATCTCGCCTGTCTTTGTCTTAAATACAAAGCCCTTTATGCCCACGATGTCTCCGAGATCCCATGTCTTGAAGGCTTCAAAAGCCTCCTTGCCCACATCGTCTATCCTTACATAGAACTGTATGCGGTCGCTTCCGTCGCGGATATCGGCAAAGCTTGCCTTGCCCATTATACGGCGGCTCGTCATTCTTCCCGCAATGGAAACGTCCTTTTCTTCGAGCTCCTCGAAGTTGTCGCGGATATCCTTTGCAAGGTGTGTTACATCGAACTTTGTGATAGTGTAGGGGTCGTTGCCCTCCGCCTTCAGCTTGTTGAGCTTCTCAATGCGTATTCTGTGCTGTTCCGAGAGGTTTTCGAGCATTTCCTCCTCGGTCATTTCTTCCTGTGTGGTAATATCTTCTGCCATTTTTTTCTTCCTTTTTACTTAGTTATGTCAAGTATCTTGAACTGTAAGATGCCCGAGGGAGTTTCAACGTCCACGGTGTCACCCTTCTGATGTCCGAGCAGTGCCTTTCCGATAGGCGACTCGTCGGATATCTTGCCCTCGCGCACGTTTACTTCGCCCGAGCCTACTATCTGGAGATTTCTCTCCTCGTTCTCCTCAACGTCGAGCACCTTTATATTGTTACCGTGCTGGATAACATCGGTGGAAAGGTTGTCCTCGTCGATTATCTCCACGTTTTTGAGTATGGCTTCTATCTGGGCTATACGTGCTTCGTTAAGACCCTGTTCGTTCATAGCCTCGTCGTACTCGGAGTTCTCGGAGAGGTCTCCGTGTCCGCGCGCTTCTTTAAGCTTTTCGGCTATATCCTTTCTGGTGACTGATTTGAGGAATTCAAGCTCCTTCTCAAGCTTTTCGAGACCCTTCTGTGTCAGTAATGTCGGTTTTAATGCCATGATAAATGTCCTTTCTTTATGTGAAAAAATTTGATTTGCCAATGTTTACTGTGCCGCGGCAGCCTTGCTTGAAATTACCTCGATAGCCTTTTTGAGCTGGATATCGCCGGTCGCTGCGTAATCTACGAGTGAACTCTCACGCTCGCCGTCGTACTCCACGAGGAATTCCGGAGTAAGCCCGGTGCCGTTGTAAAAGCCGTTGAGCCCTGTGGGGTGTATAACAGCCACGGATATCTCTATCGCCGTACCGTCGTTGAAGGTACGTGTTTCCTGCATGGTACCGTAGCCCATGGTATTCTCACCCACGACCGCTCCGCCGGAATGGTCGCGCAGAGCTTCGGCTATAAGCTCCGCCGAGCCGCCGGTCTTTTCATCTATTATAATACTCTTGGGTGTCTTTGTAAAGTCCCCTCCGGAGGCTTGCGCGACGACTTTTGTCGAATTGTTCTTATAGACTGCCGAAGCTATCTCGCCGTCGTCGATGAACCGCGCGAGTATCTCGGAAACGGGGCTGTAAACTCCGCTTGAAACTCCGCGAAGGTCAAAGATGAAGCCCTTGACGGCTGTCTCATCGTAGGAGGACAGAAGCTCGGTCATTTTTGCGCCTGTGGAATTGTTTATCGAGTAGAAGGTAAAGCACAGTATGCCGTTGTCAAGCAGCACCGCATCCATGGTCGGCAGGCTGAACAGCGCTCTTGCGAGGTCATATTCGGTCTCCTCGCCGTCCCTGCGGACAACGAATTTCCGACGGGTACCCTCGTCGCCGTAGCGGAGCTGTTCGGTGGCGGTGTCGTAGCCGCTTTCAAGCACGCTCACGCCCTCTACGGAGATGATAACGTCCTCGGGAAGTATCCCGACTCCCGCGGCGGGTGAGCCGTCATACACATCGGTTATCTTGATATAGCCGCTCTCTTCCTTGCCGAACACCATGCCGAGCCCTACGATATTGCCGCTTTCGATGCGGGTCTTATAGTAGTATTCGTCGGTGGTGTAGTATCTTGCTGCGCTGTCGTTGGCACAGGTAAGATACCCGGAATATACCCCGGTCTTCATCTTGTCGTCGTCGATGCCGTACAGCGAGTAATTGCGCACGTAGGAGTCTATCTCCTGGAGCTTGGTGTATATCTCACCGCGCTGCTGGACATCGGCTATCTTGTCATTGTAGTTGTTGAGCGATACGGTCATCGTAATGACGAACGTTACCGCGCAGGCGATAGCCGCAATGCTTATGGCTATTCCTATTGATATCTTTCTGTTCATAGCTTTCCTTTACGGTTTACCGTGGCGTCACGGCATAGGCACTACGCCGAGCGGGTCAATGCGCGAGCCGTTCAGACGCACCTCGAAGTGCAGGTGAGGACCGGTCGCCCAGCCTGTTGCGCCTACCGCGGCGATGCAGTCGCCCTTGTTGACCACCTGACCGACGCTCACGTATATAGCGCTGCAGTGGGCGTAAAGCGTCTGATAGCCGCTTCCGTGGTCTATAACGACATACATTCCGTAGTCATATCCGGGTATGTAGGTGGTCTTCGCCACGATGACCTCGCCGCCCTTTGACGCGTAGATATTCGCGCCCATCATGCCGCCGTTGCCGATGTCTATACCGCCGTGGTTGCCGTTTCTCCACGAGTCATAGCCGAAACGGGTGGTTATGAGCGTGAATGACGGAGATACAGGCCATGCCCACTCGCCCGTATCATAGACGGTATTGTGCTTTGCGGCTTCCTGTGCGCGGCGTATCTCCTCTTCGAGGGCAGCCTGTGCCTTTTCGCGGTCTGCCTGTGTTACCTTTTTCTGGTACTGGAGGTTTGCCTGACGCGTTTCAAGGTCCTGTATCTTCACCGCGTAGGTGTTGTACTCGTCCCAATAGCCCGCGTTGAGGTCGTTGTAGTATTTCTTCTGCTCGTCAAGCTCGCGCTTCTGACCCACAAGCTCGTCCATCTGCGCTTCAAGGGTGAGCTTGTCGCTCTGGAGCTGTTTCTTGTCCTCTTCGAGCTGCACCTCGTCCTGTTTGAGCTTTTCGATGTCTGCCATGAGCTGATGCGCGAAGTTGAGGTTCTGCTCGCTGACGCTCTTCATTATCTCGCTTCTGATGAATATGTCGTAGAAATCCGCCGACCCCGCGATGACCGAAAGGTAATCGTCCGAGTCGGTGATATACATAGCGTGGATTATCTGCCCGAAACGGTCGATATTGCTCTTATTCTGCTTGTCGAGCATATCTATCTCGGCTTCCTTGTCCTCTATGCGGTACTCGGTCTCGGTTATGCGAAGCTGCACCGCGTTTATCTTCGCTTCCTGGTCGGCTATCTCAGCCTCCTTGTTGGAAACGGAAAGGTTCACGAGGTCTATCTTCTCCTGCGTCGCCACGAGCTTGTTGAAGTAATTGTCCTGCAGCTCCTTGTTGTTTTCAATATCGGAGCCCGCGTCCTTTATCTTCTGTTCGATGTCTTTTATTCTATCGTCCGCGTCCTTTATCTTCTGCTCAAGGTCGGACTGAGTATCGGCGTAGGAGCGCACAGGACGCGGTATCGCACGCTCTGTCCACGCGAACTGACCCGTCAGCATGACAGCGCCGCAGCACAGCACTGCTGCCGCGCCGCGGAGTATGTTTATAGCTTTTCTTTTCATTTTTATCACCTTGCCCGCATATCAGACCTTTACGTATTTCCCTGTGCTTATGATAGTTCCTATCGCGCCGAGAAGCGTTCCGAGGATAAGGTTCGCCGCGAGAACATACCATGTGACGTTCTCGAACTGCACCATGCTCGAAAGTCCGAATATCTGCCATATCGTGAGGTCGTCGCGGAAGAGCTGGAGAAGCGCTTCATAGATGACCTTGGTAACGAACCATGACGCGCCGCCCGCCGCGGCTCCGATGAACATACCCTCGATGAAGAAGGGTATCTTTACGAAGGAGTTGGTAGCGCCCACCACCTTCATTATGTTTATCTCCTTGGCTCGGGCGAAAACGCTGCTGCGAATGGAGTTGTAGATGATGATGACGCTCGTCACCACCATTGCGATAAGCAGCGCGCCCGCTATGACGGAAAGCGTCGAACGTATGTTCACCAGCACCGACGCGAAATCCTGCGGTGCGGTCACCTTCTCAACGCCCTCCACCGTGCGGAATTCCTCGGCGGTCTCGCTTATTTTGGAAATATCCTTTACCGTGACGCGGTAGGTGTGGGGGATAGGGTTATAGGGGAGATAGTCATAAAGCTCCATGTACTCGGAGTTGCTGTTGCGGTAGTCCTCCCATGCCTCCTCCTTTGAGTAGAACACGGTGCTCAAGCTGTTGGGGTTGGTGCTTAAAACGTCCGAGATGTGGCTCAGCACCGACTGCTCCACATCGCCGTAAACATATACAAGTATCTCGTTTTTTTCCTCGATATTCGACATCACGACGCCGATATCCATTGCCACGAGCACCGAAAGTCCTATCAGTATAAGGCTCACCAGCAGGACAAAGAAGCTCGCCAGCGACATCATGGCGTTCTTGAACACCGAGCCCACCCCGCGCCGCACGAGGTAGTTGAAATTGCTCATTCTCATTTATGCTCAGTCTCCTTTGCCTTCTATGAACCCGTCAAAGGCTATGCCGCCCTCACGGAGGTTTATTACTCTGCCGCCGAAATACTGCACGAGGTCATGGTTATGCGTTACCATGATGACCGTGGTGCCGCACTCGTTGATGTCAAGCAGCAGCTCGACTATCTCATAGGACAGCCGCGGGTCTATATTACCCGTAGGCTCGTCGGCTATGATTATCTTCGGGTCGGTGGCGAATGCGCGGGCGATAGCCACACGCTGCTGTTCGCCGCCCGAGAGCTGTCCCGGGTATGCCTTTGCCTTGTCGCGAAGCTTCACGAGGTCGAGAACATACGGCACACGCTGGCGTATGTACTTCTTTGACTTGTCGGTGGAGCGCAGCACGAAAGCGACGTTCTCATACACGGTCATATCCGGGATAAGTCTGAAATCCTGGAATATCATGCCGAGAGAACGCCTGAAATAGGGGAGCTTTCGGTTTCTGAGCTTCGAGAGGTTATAGCCGTTCACGAACACGCGTCCGCTTGTGGGCTGTATCTCGCGGGTGAGAAGCTTTAAAAGCGTACTTTTGCCCGCGCCGCTGTCTCCGACGATGAACACGAACTCACCGTCGTTGATGCGCATATTAACATCGTTAAGAGCGTCAACGCCGCCCTTGACACCGTCAACGTAATGTACGTCAACGTTCTTTAATTCTACCATTAATTGTCTTTCCTTTTGTTATTGCAGCAATGCGGTCAGCATGAGCCGCGGTTCTGCTTCCATATCGCTTCTATCTCTGCACCGGTCATGGTGAGGGATAAGAGCTTGCCGTTCTTGTCTCTGTATGTAACTGTATGGGGTCTGTCCGCCATGCCGAGGGCGGCATTGTATTTTCCGGGGATAGCAGCTCCCGTTCTCACATCGGAGGAAAGGAAAAGCTCACGCTTTTCCGCGGGAACATTCAGATATCCGCCCGGTTTGCCGTCATCGGTGCAGGCGGCAGGATAAGGCACGAGAATAACTGCCGAGCCGTCCTTTTCCCATTTTATCAGCCTTTCGGGTATTCCGTTGAGATAAACCGCGCTGCCTGGCATAATGTATTCTCCTTTATCAGAACTTGACCGGGTCTGCCGAGAGGTACTTCTTGACCATAAGCGCTATCTTGAAGATTATCGCGTGGTCGAACTCGCGCAGGTCAAGACCGGTGAGCTTCTTTATCTTGTCGAGACGATAAACGAGGGTGTTTCTGTGTACGAACAGCTTTCGCGAGGTCTCGGAAACGTTGAGGTTGTTCTCGAAGAAACGCTGGATAGTGAAAAGCGTCTCATGGTCAAGGGATTCGATAGAGCCCTTCTTGAACACTTCCTTTAAGAAGGTCTCGCAGAGCGTGGTGGGCAGGTGATAGATAAGGCGCGCGATACCGAGGTTGTCATAGCTTACGATGTTCTTCTCGGTGTCGAATACCTTGCCGACCTCAATTGCTATCTGGGCTTCCTTGAACGAGCGGGCGAGGTCCTTCACGCCGATAACGGGGGTGCCGATACCGATGTTGACGCGGGTGAAGAACTCGGTCTGGAGCGTATCCGCGATAGAGCGGGCGAGCTTTTCGAGGTCTTTCACGTCGATGCCGCTCTTTATCTCCTTGACTAGGACTATCTCGCTCTCGGTGATGTTGAAAACGAAGTCCTTGTTCTTGTCCGGGAAGAGGTTCTGTATAACGTCATACGCCGAAACATCGTTGGAGGAGATTATGCTTATGAGGAACACCACACGGTTGATATCCGCGTTGAAGTGCAGCTCGCGGGATTTTATGCTTATGTCTCCGGGGAGCACGTTGTCGAGGATTATGTTCTTTACGAAGTTGTTGCGGTCATACTTCTCGTCGTAATACTGCTTGATGCTTGAAAGGGATATAGCGAGGATAGACGCGTATTTGCCCGCCATTTCGTCGGTGCCTTCCACGAATACCGCATAATCCGGCTTTACGTGAACGCCGAAGGGCTTATAGGTATAGCCGTCACGAATAAATATATCGTGCGACTCGCTGAACTCAATGGAGAAGAAGTCGTTGGAGGTGCCTATTTTCGACAGCTCGCTGCACGCTACGATAGTAGCGTTCTCGTCGATAACGCCGATAACGCGTCCGACGGTGTCCTTCATCTGGTGTACTACTCCCTGGAATAATCTGTTTGACATGATGTACCTGTCCTTTCCTGTCGGCTTTCTGCCTTGCCCGCCGCTGCTTTTCATCGTCTCTCGCACTTAACGTGCACGCACACCCGCGAACGGCAGGGCGTGTTTTTCATGCGGCTCTCCCGCACATAAATATACATACTTATATTTTATATGAAAACGATAAAAAAATCAAGTGTTTTATGTGAAAAATGTAAATTTTTCTTGTAAATTTTTTTACATATTGCCAAAACGGACATTCTGTGGTATAATATAACGTGATATACTTTATTGTCGGCAGCCCGCTAAGGCGCTCTCCGAGCGCTGTACAGGCTGCCGTGACAAGCGAAAAAACAAACAGGAGCTGATTTTTTATGAGCGAGACCTACTATATCACCACGCCTATCTACTACCCCTCGGGAAACCCCCACATCGGTCACTGCTACACCACGGTGGCGTGCGATGTCATCGCGAGAATGAAGAGGATGCAGGGATATGACGTTATGTTCCTCACAGGCACCGACGAGCACGGCGCGAAGATACAGCAGAAGGCTGAGGCGGCGGGCATGACCCCCCAGCAGTACGTTGACGGGATAGTCGAGAATTTCAAGAAGCTCTGGAGCTTCATGAACATAAGCTATGACCGCTATGTGCGCACCACCGACGACTATCACATCGAGACAGTGCAGAACATTTTCAGAAAGCTCTACGACAAGGGCTATATCTACAAGGGCTCGTACAAGGGCAAATACTGCGTCCCCTGCGAGAGCTTCTGGACGGAGACCCAGCTCGTGAACGGCAAATGTCCCGACTGCGGACGCGATGTCATCGAAGCTGAGGAGGAGGCTTACTTCCTGAAACTGTCGGTAATGACCGACAGGATAATCGACCTGCTGAAAAACAGCGACTATCTGCGCCCCGAGAGCCGCGTGAACGAGATGATAAACAACTTCGTCAAGGACGGGCTCGAAGACCTGTGCGTCTCCCGCACATCGGTCAAGTGGGGCATACCCGTGCCTTTCGACGAGAAGCATACCGTGTATGTATGGCTCGACGCGCTCATAAACTATATCAGCGCCCTCGGCTATGAGAACAGCCGCTATGACGACTTCGGCAAATACTGGCCCGCGAATATGCACATGACCGCCAAGGAGATAGTGCGTTTCCACTCTATCGTGTGGCCCGCGATACTGATGATGCTCGAAGTGCCGCTGCCAAAGCGCCTTTACGGTCACGGCTGGATAACCTTCGGCGGCGCGAAGATGTCAAAGTCTCTGGGCAACGTGGTTGACCCGTTCATTCTCGGCGAGCGCTACGGCGTTGACGCCGTGCGCTATCAGATACTCCGCGATATGCCCTACGGTTCGGATTCCAACTTCTCCAACGAGATAATGATAGGCCGCATAAACACCGACCTTGCCAATGACCTCGGAAACCTTGTTTCCCGCACGGTGGCAATGGCTGACAAGTATTTCGGCGGCACCCTCATAACCGACAGACAGCCCGACCCGCTCGACGACGAGCTTATCTCCATGGCTAAGGCTCTGCGCGACCCCGTTGCGTCACTCGTAGATGAAGCTCAGCACTCGCTCGCGCTGGCGGAGATATTCAAGGTGGTGTCCCGCGCCAACAAGTACATCGACGAGACTGCGCCGTGGATACTCGCAAAGGACGAGGCGAACAGGCCCCGTCTTGCGGCCGTGCTGTACAACCTGCTGGAGACCATAAGGATATGCTCCGTTATGTTAAGTCCGTTCATGCCTGTGACCATGCCGAAGGTGTGGGAGCAGATAGGCGCGGGCGAGGCTGACGTGACCTATGAAAAGGCGGCGCGGTTCGGCGTGCTGCCGGCTGATGTGACCGTTCACAAGGGAGAGGTGCTGTTCCCGCGCATAGACATGGACAAGGAGATAGAGGAGCTCAACGCTATGCTCACCCCCGAAAAGCCCATACGCGAGGACGAAGACCTTGACAAGGCAGGCATCATCACTATCGACAAGTTCGCGGAGGTAAAGCTGCGCACAGGTGAGATAACCGCCTGTGAGAAGATACCGAGAGCGAAGAAGCTCCTTAAGATACAGGTCGATGACGGCAGACACGGCAGACAGATAGTTTCCGGCATAGCTCAGTGGTACGCTCCCGAAGACCTTATCGGCAAGAAGATAATATTCGTAGCCAATCTTGCGCCCGCGAAGCTCTGCGGTGAGGAGAGCCAGGGTATGCTGCTCGCCTGCGATACCGATGACGGCGGCGCAAGGGTGGTATTCCTTGACGGCGATATCCCCAACGGCAGCACCGTAAGGTAAACGGAGAGTATAATGAGCAAGAAAAAGTCCAACAAGCTTAATCTTATAATCTGCGGCATCGCCTTTGTGATAATGCTTATCGTCCTGTTTTCCGAGGGCATCGACAATATCATAAACGCGCTTCTGCAGCTTAATCCGCTGTATCTGCTGATAGCGGTGGCGTGCATGGCGGTTTACTGGTTCGGTGAGGCTCTCGGACTGCACTTCGCGGCAAAGAGCTTAGAGCCTTCGGTGAAATTCCGCACAACCTTTCTCGTCACGATGATAGGGCAGTATTTCAACTGCATCACGCCCTTCGCCTCGGGCGGTCAGCCTATGCAGGTCTATACCTTCATGAAACGCGGTATGCCGCTCGGCTCCGCAATGACGGCGCTGCTGAGCCGATTTATCGTGTATCAGTTCACACTCACGCTGTACTCGGTGGTGTTCCTTATTTTCAGACTTTCGATGTTCACCGACGGCGACCTCAAGCCGCTGACGGTTCTGGTCACGGTGGGATTTATAATCAACACATTCGTTATCGTGCTGCTGTTCATGCTTGCGTTTTTCCGCAAGGCTACCACGAAGATAGCCCACGGTATAGTGCGGCTGCTCGGAAAGCTCCGCATAATAAAGGACGTTGACGACAAGCTCGAATACATAGACCGCGAGCTTGACACCTACTACGAGAACTTCATGTTTATCAAGAGCCAGCCCGTGATGATACTCAAAATGTTCCTCGTCACGGTGGTGCAGCTCCTTGTATATTTCTCCATAACCTTCGTTATTTACAAGGGGTTCGGCATGAGCGGCACGGATTTCTTCACGATAATCGCCTGCCAGGCGTTCGTGCTCATGATATCGGCATTTGTACCGCTGCCCGGTGCAATGGGCGCCGCCGAGGGCAGCTACGCCGCGTTCTTCAAGGGCATCTTCGGGAGCTACTACACGGGCGTTTCAACGTTTATATGGCGCTTCCTCACGTTCTATCTGCCTATCCTTATCGGCATCGTCATCAATCTTCGCATGACGAAGAAAGGCTTTGACCTCAACAACGCCGAGGAGAAGATAAAAGAGATGTGACAAACCAACAAGGGAGAGTACCTTTCGGTACCCTCCCTTTTTTCAGCCTGAATTGTGGGCTTTTCGCCAGTCGGCGTTGGAAACGAACTCCTCGATGAACATCTCGGTCTCCTTCTGCTCCGCCGCCTTGTAGTCCTCAAGCTGGTGCTCTTCGAGCCGCTCCAGCTTTGACACCTCCTTGGTGGCTTCGATGACGTTCTGGAGCTGTGCTTCTATCTTGCGGTTCTGCATAAGTATCTGATGGCGTTTCATGTGCAGCTCCTGCTGCTTGTTGTTGATGTAGCGCTTATGCACGGCTATTTCAAGCGCCGTGGTGCCGCGGCTGTACAGCTCCGTAAGGTCGCGGTTAAGCTTTGCGAGCTCCTCAAGTATCTGCTCAAGCTCCGCTTCCATTGTCCGCAGCTCCGCGCGCAGCTCCGCGAGGGTGCCTTTCTCCGTGTCGAGAGACTGCTCGCGATATTCTTTCAGCCTTTGCAGCGTGAACACAAATTTCTTCACCCGTGCAGCCCCCTTTCATAGTATCAGCTTACGGCTTCCTTTAACAATCTTATCGTATCGTTGAGCGAAAAGCTCTCGTCGGTGCGCTGACAGAGGAAGCCGTTTATCTTGTCTATCTTGCTCACTGCCTCGTCAAGTTTCGGGTTCGTCCCTGCCTTGTACGCGCCTATCGAGATAAGGTCGAGGTTCGCGTTGTAAAGCGCCTGCAGGTTTCTGAGCTTGCTCGCGGCAGCCTTATGATCCTCGGTGCATATCATCGACATAAGTCGCGAAACGCTCACCGAGATGTCGATCGCGGGATAGTGGTTCTGTGCCGCTATCTTACGGGACAGAACTATATGCCCGTCGATGATACCGCGCACGGTATCGGCTATGGGCTCGTTGGTATCGTCGCCCTCCACGAGCACCGCGTATATGCCTGTTATACTTCCCTTCTCAAAGCACCCCGCGCGTTCCAGCAGTTTAGGCATCTGCGCGTAGATAGAGGGCGTATAGCCGCGGGCGATAGGCGGCTCGCCGATAGACAGTCCCACCTCGCGGTTCGCCATCGCAAATCGCGTAAGGTTATCCATCATCAGCAGCACGTCCTTGCCCTGTGACATGAAGTATTCCGCCACAGCCGTCGCCGTCATCGGGCATTTGTATCGCATCATCGCGGGCTGGTCGGAGGTCGCCACGACTACCACCGAGCGCGCCATGCCCTCGTCTCCGAGGTCGTTCTCGATGAACTCGCGCACCTCTCTGCCACGCTCGCCCACCAGCGCGATAACGTTTATATCCGCCTTTACCTTGCGGGCTATCATGCCCATAAGGGTACTTTTTCCCACGCCCGAGCCCGCGAAAATACCGATACGCTGACCCTTGCCGAGGGTGAGTATGCCGTCTATCGCCTTAACGCCAAGCTCGATAGGCTCCGATATCTTCGGGCGGGTAAGTGGGTTCACGGGCATACCCGAAATTGATATGCTTCCCGTGTAGTTTATCTCGCCCTTTCCGTCGATAGGCTCACCGATAGCGTTGATAATACGCCCTATCATCGCGTCGCCCGTCTTTACGCGCAGCTTGTCGCCCGTGTTATCTACAATGCTTCCCGGACCTATGCCCTCGATGTCGGTGTAGGGCATAAGCAGCACCTTTTCGGACTGAAATCCCACCACCTCGGCATAGATGAACTTATCCCTTTCTTCCTTTGAGTATATGCGGCAGATGTCACCTATATTGCACTCGGGCCCCGAGCTTTCAATGGTCATTCCGACTATCTTCTCTATCTTTCCCATGTAGCGGTACATATCAAGCCCGCTTATTTCGGAGCGAAATCCCCGAAGGTCCATAAAGCCCAGTCTCCTTTATATATAGTATAGTTTCTCCCGCCGTGTGTCACGGCGGGAGCTGTCATGCGGTATTATCTGCGTTCACGCGTTTTCTATCTCTTTTTCGATGTTGTCGTCATCGTCCCCATCGTCGTCGGAGGGCGGTTTCGGCTTCCCGGTATTATACACCACATCGGGTACCGCGGACTCCGGCTCGCTGTCGTCGGCGGTCATCTGCTCCGTTTCCGGTTCTTCCTTTGCGGCAGCCTTTCTTCGCCCGCCCCCGCGTTTCGGTTTCGCGGCAGCCTGACTTTCCTGCAGCATATCCGTGAGGTTCTTGTCGCGGTATTTGCCCTTGCCGAGCTGCTCAACCATTTTGAGCTGGGTCATGACGCTCGCATCGGTTATCTCCGAGCCGTCATCTATCAGCAGCGTTCCCGCGGGCGCGTCGTCGAGTATCTCTATCTCCACGTTCTCGCAGCTGCGGAACACGTCCTTCAGCAGCTCCTCGTCGATGTCGGCTTCCTCGCTCACATCGAGCTTCGACAGCGTGAGCTTGACATTCTTGCTTGCCTTGAATTTTCTTCCCGCCTCGTGTATCATGCGGGTGATGATACCCTTTTCCTTTTGCCCGAGAGCTCCGAGAGTGACCCTCTGGGCTATATCGAATATGGTATCGAAAAGCTGGCGCTCGTACTGCATCATGATCTCCGTCTTTTCGGAGGTCACCTGCTCCGACAGCGATTTGAGCTCAAGCAGCGTTTCCTTGCACTTTTTGAGCGCTTTCAGATAGCCCTCGTCATAGCCCTGCTTAGAGCCTTCCTCATAGCCGTCCTTTTTCGCCTGCTCACCGAGCTTTTCCGCCTCGGACTTTGCGCTTTTCAGTATCTGCTCAGCCTCGCTCCTTGCGTCGAGAATAGTCTGCTGAGCCATTTCCTTTGTCTTTTCGTATATTTCCGTGGCTTTTGAGCGCGCACGGAGAACAAATTCCTCCGACTCACGCTCATATTTGCTTCTTATGGATTCGTACTCCGCTATGAGCTTTTCACGCTCGATACGCGCTTCCTCCACGGAGACGGTCTTATCGTCGGCAGGAGCTTCCTGCTTATTTTTCGCTGCTTCCTCGCTGCTGTCCGCGAGGAACTTCTCCACAGCCGCCATTGCCTTTGAGTCGCGGTCATTGCGGTGCTGTATCTCCGCTATTTTCTGAGCATTGGGGTTTTTGCCGTAAACGGTCTTCATCACAGGCTCGTCGGTGTCGAAATTGTTGACATACACATAGCCTATACCGATACCGCCCTTGATGACATCTGACATACGACATATCCCCTCCTTTCAGATTTGCGCGCTTTATGCGGCTTACGCGATGATCTCGTCATCTCCGCCCTTGGAGATAGTAAGCTTGCCCTCGTCCTCAAGGCGGCGGATAATAGCAACGATACGCTGCTGAGCTTCTTCGACGTCACGCATACGCACATTGTGCAGGTACTCGACATCGGTCTGGGTGGACTCCTTGTTTCTGGAGGACATATTCGCGTAGATAACGTCCGCGACCTCGGCGGTAGAGCCCTTGATAGCCACCGCGAGATCCTTCGGATCCACTTCTGAGATGAACGCCTGTATGGACATGGAGTCGAGACCCACGATATCCTCGAACACGAACATTCTGGAACGGATATCGTCCGCGAGCTTCGGATCGCGGAGATTGAGCTCGTCGAATATGTATTTTTCGGTGGAACGATCCACCTTGTTGAGTACATCGGCGATGTAGTTCACGCCGCCGACCTCCATGTTCTCGGTGGTGACGATGTTCGCGAACTTCTTTTCGAGGGTGGATTCAAGGCTTTTTACCACGTCAGGCGACGCGGATTCCATTTTCGCGATACGCTCAACGACCTCAATGCGCATTTCCTTCGGGAGCTCGGCGATGATAGCCGACGCCTGGTCGCTTCTCGCGTAGGAGAGTATCAGCGCGATAGTCTGAGGGTGCTCGTTCTGCACGATAGCGAGAAGGTTCTTATAGTCAGCCTTCCGCACGAACGCGAAGGACTTGGATTTGAGCTGTTTGGTTATCTTATCGAAGAGCGACGATGCCGCCTGGGGTCCGAACGCCTTTTCGAGTATCTCACGGGCGTACTCAACGCCGCCCTCGGAGATGACCTTCTGGGTAAGGCAGACCTCGTAGAAGTCATTGAGCACGTCGGTCACTACCTCGACGGGCCAGTAATCCATTTTCGCCACCTCAAGGGTAAGGCGCTCTATCTCGTCGTCCGAGAAGAATTTGAAAACACGTGATGCATTTTCCGAACCGATAGCCGAAATGACCATAGCCGCCTTCTGCATCATATTCATATCAGCGGCGCTCTGCGGTTGCTGCTGCGGTTGCTGCTGATCAGCCATACTTATGATCCCCTTTCGTATTATCTATCAATTCCGCGGCGATTATTTCTCACTGTTGAGCCAGTTTCTGAGGAGCTGTGCCACCTGCTCGGGCTCCATTGCGGAGAAATCGCCTATCTCCTTGCGGAGCATTTCGTTTCTTAGTTCCTTGACGGACTTCTCCGAGAGGCTCTTTATCCTCTCGGGAGTCTCGTTTTTCCTGTCGTTTCTGTCAGTCATGGTCTCCTCGCTTGTCCGAACGGAGCGTTATTACTCGTCGCCCTTCATCCATGTACGAATGAGCTGTGCCACGATCTCGGGATTAGCCTGCGAGAAATCGCGTATCTCCTTTTTGAGCATAGCATCTCTCGAAGCCTCGTTCTCATCGCCCGAAAGGCTCTGGAGCTCGAAGGCGTAATCCACGCCTTCCTCCGCGCGTCTGCGGACTTCGTCATCGTCGTAGCTTGTATTCACGGCAGCGGGTGCGCCGTTGGAGGATGCCGCAACGGCTGCCGCGCGTCTTGCCTTGAGTCTCTTCTTGCTGGAGCCTGCCGCCACGAGCGCTGTTATGAGCAGCACTATCAGCAGCACGCCGAGGGCGATTATAATGAATACCAGCGTATTTCTGCCGCCCTGTACGATAACTCCGCCGTCGCCAGCGCCCTCGCCTGTTCTGTCAAGGGTGAAGTTGGTGGGAATGAACGTTACCTTGTCGGTGCTTGTTCCTATGGCGTCCGCTATGAGCTTTTCCCAGTCGTCGATATTTGCCTGTGTGAAGTTCTCCGGGTCATCATCAACTATGACGGACGCGGAGATGTTGTCATAGCTGTAGCCGTCCTTCTGAATCTGCTTGATAGCCTCG
Source organism: Ruminiclostridium sp. (assembly GCA_017635675.1). GTDB lineage: Bacteria > Bacillota > Clostridia > Oscillospirales > Ruminococcaceae > Ruminiclostridium_E. The sequence continues at coordinate 13,380 of JAGBLA010000068.1, read as the reverse complement.
TTTACGAGGTAGTGTATCTCATGCTGGGTCTCATAATAGAACTCGTCGCCTTCACCGATACGCAGCGTCGGGTAGTCCGGCGAGATATCGGAGTTCACGGTGGTTCCGACAAGTCCGCCTTCCTCGGCGTTGCCGCCGCCCGCGGAGACTATCTTTTCGTCCTGTATCATGCCGCCCTGGTTGCCTTCCTCGGCTACCGAGGGGGTGTATTCCTTTACCTGCGACACAAGCGAATCATAGTTGAGACGCACGTCAACGCCTATCCTGTAATCCGGGAACACCTTTTTGAGCAGTGCGCCGAGCTTGTCGTCAAGTATCTTGGATATTTCCTTCTGGAATTCGAGCCGCCTGTAATAGAGCTGTACCTCGTCCTCGTCGTCGAGTTTCTTCTCCACCTCCTCGGTGGTAAGCAGCTCGCCCTTGGTGTCGGTGACGGTTATGTTTTCCTCTTTAAGACCCGGTACAGCCGTTCTCACGAGGTTGTATATGCCTTTTATATTGTTGGTGGTGAGCGCGTGGGAGAGGGTGAGGACTACCGACGCACCCGCTTCCTCACGGGAATTTGATATCACGTAGTCGTTCGATTCGGGTATCGAGAGTATGACGATGGCGGAGTCAACTCCGTCGTATGTAGCGAGGGTCGCCCGAAGGTTCTCCTGTAACTGCTGCTTTTCCTTTACGCGCTTGTCGGACTCGGTGGAGAACATTCCCACGCCGTTGTCCCAGATATTATAGTTGAAGGTGGATTTCGGGTAGCCCTTGACGCTTAACTGGGCGCGAAGCGTTTCCACGCGGTTGGCGGGAACGAGTATATCGCCGTTTGCGTCGAATTTCACGTCGGTCTCACCGAGCTCGCCCTGCAGGACCGAGATGACCTCGGCTGTCTCCTCGGCGGAAGCTCCGCTGTACAGCACCTCATAACGCGTTATGGAATTAAGTACGATAAGGATTATCAGCGATACTATCACGACCGACGCCACAGATACCGCGATTATCTTTACCTTCTTGTCGAGAGATGTCCACCGCGTTTTTACCGCAGTGACTATCTTCGTAAGCGTTTCTTTAGCTTTATCCATACTTCAAATGCCCCTTGCGGGGCGTCACTCCTTCACTTTACGGGACGTTTATGCCTTGTCCGTTAAATGCTCATTCTCATTATCTCGTTGTAAGAGTCAACGACCGCGTTCTTTATGTTCACGAACAGCTCTGTCGCTATCTCGGCTTTGGCGATGTTCATCTGTACCTGTTCAAGGTTATCGGTATCTCCGAGCATGAGATTTATCATATCCGCGCTTTTCTGCGCCTGGGCGTCGGCAGCCTGGTCCCACAGCCCTACAAGGGCATCGAGGAACGTGCCTGTCTTTTCGCCGTTCTCATCGACGGCGGGAGCGCGTTTCGCCGAAACGTCGGCAACGAGCCTGTCAACGGCGGGGAGCGTATGTATCGCGGGTGACATCGGGATTATCATGGTTCATTTATCCTTTCGGCGCTTACTGCTTACCGATAGTGAGCGCTTTGTTTGCTATTGATTTGAGGCTGTTGAAAATGGTGAGGTTCGCGGAGTACGACTGTGTCGCCGCGAGCATATCTATCTCCTCCTCCGCCACATCGACATTTGGGCGGTAGTAGTAGCCGTCCTCGTCCGCGTCGGGGTGTGAGGGGTCATATACGGGGGTCGGGGGTGTGGGATCCTCGACTATCTGCGTCAGCAGCACGCCCTCAAGGGTCTGTGTCCTGTTGCGCCCCGCAAGTCCGCGGAGCTCCTCAAGATGCTTGCCCAGCACGGTCATGAAGTTTATGCGGCTCTCGCTGTCATCGGGGACGCGGTGATATGTCCTGTTCTCGGTGAACACGACGTTCTGTCTCACGTAGGGTCCGCCCTCGGCGGTGCGGGTGGTGTCCGCGTTGGCAACGTTCTGGGCGATAACGTCCATACGCGCGCGCTCGGCTATCATGCCGGACACTGCTATATTAAGATTGCTCATAAAAGCCATGGTGTCATTCTCCAATCATCGGGGGTCAGGATTTTCTCATTGCCGTTCTCATCATGGTGAACTCGGAGTTTATCTGATTGATGAGTGCTTCGTACTGGAGCGCGTTCTTCGCGAAGAGCGCCTCCTGTGTATCGGCGTCAACGTTGTTGCCGTCGGGCTGGTCGGCGGTGGTCTTATCGGTGTGTATAGCGGCTGCGAGCTCTATCTTCCTGCCGTCAAGCTCGATACGCGGTCTTGCGTCAAATTCATAGTACGGCTCATCGGAGTTCCTCTCGAATCCCACGTCCTCCTCGAAGCCTGTGCTGAAAACGGTCTCCTTTGACATTTCCTCCAGCTTTTCGCGGAGCACTGCCGAGAAATAGAGATATTTGCATTTATAGTCGGGGGTGTCCTGGTTAGCGATGTTCTGGGCTATTACAGCCTGCTGCTTTGTGAGCAGCGAGAGCCCCTGTGACGCTATACGGAACGCGGTAGTGTCGAATAATGCCATAAAGTCCTCCGTTCATACAAAGGGCATAATACACCCTGTTGTATTACATATATCTTCATTATACTACATATCGTGATAATTTTCAACATTTTTGTGAAAATTTTTTCAAAGTTTTTCAAAGAAATTATTTCCAGCGCCTGCTGTAATCGGGAATATCGGGCATGACCCGCTTTACGGGACGCCTTCTGATGAAATCCGCCTCGCGGAATTCGTGCTTTTTCGGTTTCGGAAGCTCGTCGAAACGCTTTTTGGCTTCCGTGAGGGCTTCGCATATCTTCGCGGGGTCACCGAACGGACAAGGCAGCACCGCGCCTTGCTTCTCCTCGAAAGCGCCGACGTTGAGCCACGGACGGTCGAAGTCGATGTCCCCGTTCTTTACGTGATAGCCGAGGAAGTCGCTTTCCATGCCGTAGCGCCGTATCTTTCCGATGACCGCGAGCTTGCCGCCCTGCGCGGGAGCGACGCTTTCGAGCTCTTTGAACGGTATCACATACAGCTCACGGAACACAGCGTTCCTGCCCTGTATGCGCATCTCGCCGTCATATCTGCTGAAAACGGCGAATTTCTGCTGAATGTCAAGGTAGGTGTATCTGCTGTGGCGGGCTCTGCGCTTCTCGGCTCCCGCCGCTGCGGCAAAACACACCGCGAGTCCTGCGGCTACCGAAAGTCCCGCTGTCACGGTCATGTTGGCGGTAAGCTCGAAATTCCTCGTTCCCTCCGCACCGAACAGGCAGAAAAACATTACCACAAAAGCTATCACCGCGGTCTCGGCGCACACCGACCCCACAAGGACGAGCAAAACGTTCCTGCGCCGCATGAAATGTGCGGTCAGGCAGTGAAAATATGAACGCATACCTGCTCCCCCGTTCCTGATATACCTATATATAATATATATTATACATTCTTTTTTTTCGTTTGTACAGCATTTTTTAAGATTTTTGTCATCTTTAGGCGATTTAAACAATTTCGGCGCTTGCGCAGAACAGTTTGAGCATGATTTTTTGTCCAAATTGCCGAAAATTATGTAAGATATGACGGTTTTTCAATTTTTCTGAAAAAAATCACATTGTGCTATTGACTTTTTTGTGCATTTTAATGTATAATTATTAATAAGCGATTATGCCCGGAATGCGTTTCGGGCAGGTAAGTTCACGCCGCAAGCGGGAGGGGAGTGAGCCGTATGATAGACAGAAGCGGTATTGTGACGGTGCGTATCACCGCAATGGACGGAACGCTCCTGCTGGAGTCTGACAACGAGCATTTCTCATTCCCGAGATTGTTTGTGCATAATATGCCCGTGAACAACATCATAATGATAAAGCAGAAGGATATACCTCTCTTCGACGCCGACACCGGCGTTTACGTCATAGCGCACATGAAAAACGGCGACCGCGTGAAATACCTCGGAAGGATCAAGCTCTCCCTCGAAAACCAGCTCAATATCCAGATACGCGACGAATACGGCACGGTCATGGAGGAGCGGCGCAGGTATTTCAAGGTGCAGTCCCAGCTTCGCTGCGTGATAAGCGGCTATGAACGCGACGATACCGTTTATGAGTTCGACTCGCCGATACTGTCAACGATAAAGAACGTGAGCATCGGCGGAGTGTTCATCGAAGGCACCGATCCGCCCTTCCAGAAGGGTGACATACTGCTGCTCAACTTCAAGGTCGGAGACGATGTGGTGGGCGCGGTCGTCAAGGTGCTCCGACTTCAGCTGCTTACCGACGGCTCGCTTGAAGGTTATGGCTGTGAGTTCACAAATGTCGATAAGAAAATGGAGGGACTCCTCGCAAAGCTCGTTTACGATATCCAGCTCAAACAGCGGCAGGAAAAGCTCGAAAAGGATCTCCGCAAGGAGGAAGCACAAAAACGTATAAAAGGCTCTTAGCGCCGTGCGCCGAGAGATCTTTCGCGGTCACAGCGCCGCCGTATATTACACGATAGGAATGGTACAGATATGAATATCAAGGTAAAAACCGCCCTCAGGGCAATACTTATCGGAGCGACAGTCGTGCCGCTCATAGTCGTAGCGGTAGTCGCGGCTATTCAGATCTTCGGGTTCTCACAGAACATGATAAGTGAAGAAGCCGCAACGACAGGTTCCGCAATGAGCGCGGGCGTAAGCAACGTCGTCTCGGGCTATTCCGACAGCGTTGAGGCGTTTGCGGGAATGGATTTCGTCAACCGCTCGATAAATGACCTCAACAAGGTCAAGGACGACCTCGACGGAGTTACCGCGTCCCTGAAAAGCGGCGGCAAGGTGCTCGATCTCGTTGTTTCCGACAGCGCGGGCGGCGTTATATACAGCTCAAAGGGCATCGCCGTAGGCACCCATTTCTTCGCGCTCGACGATGACTCCGCCTCCAAGACGGGAGCCTTCGTTTCAAAGTTCTTCCCATCTGAAACCACATACGGCGCTGATGTGTTCGCGGTATCCGCTCCGCTCACAGGCTCGGGCTCGGGTTTCGTATCTATCGTTTCCGATATCTCCGCAATAACCGAATGTATAGGCGGCAGATACTTCCTCGGTGACGGCTATCTCGTAATATCCGACGAGACCAGCGCGATAAACTTCGCAGGAGCGCAGATAGGCTCCAACGCGGAGCTTGCGTCAGCTATAACTCCGGCAATATCACAGATGATACACTCCAACGTCCAGGACTCGGGTGAAAAATACACAAGCACCACATACCTCGGCGCATACGGCAAGGTGAAGAACACCGACTGGGCATGGATATCCGTTTACCCCGCAGCCTCCGCTTACGGCGCGGTAATGCCCGTATTCATCGTAGGTATGGTCATAATTGCGGCACTTATACTTATCTGCATTCTGATAATGGTCATCGCGACACAGAAGGTCATAGACCCCATGCTCGGAATGCTCAAGACAATGAAGGAGATAAACTCCGGAAACCACAACGAGCGTATAGACACAAAGACAATGGGCAAGGAATTTGCCGGTATGTCCAATGTATTCAACGATATGATGGACGAGTCGCTCATGAGCGAGGTGCTCCACAAGACTATTTCCGATATTTCGGACAATATGCTGTTTGAATGGGATTTTGCAAAGGAAAGTATGTTCGTTTCCGAGAACTTCAAGAATAAGATAGGTCTCAACGTTTCCGGCGCTACACTCAACAACGGTAAGTTCCTCGATTCTCTTATGGACGAGGACGACTCCGAAAAATACAAGCGCGACATGAACACCCTCTTCAAAGAAAAGGGCGATGTCGGCGGCGAGTACAAGATAAAGAATGCAGCGGGTCAGGAGATGTGGGTCGCAATGCGCGCACGCTGCATCACCGACCGTCTCGGCGAGGTCCTCCGTGTTATCGGCGTCCTCTCGGATATCACAAGCGAGAAGAACGCTACTCTGAAGCTTGCGGAGCGTGCAAGTTTCGATTTCCTCTCACAGCTCTACAACAGAAACACATTCGAGCGCGAGTTCGCTGCCGAGCTTGAAAGAAGCGTCGGCAAGAAGGTGGCTGCGCTGTTCATAGACGTCGATGACTTCAAGTTCATCAACGACCGTTACAGCCACGCTGTCGGCGACGAGGTCATCAAGTTCGTTGCCGATGTCATCAAGAGCAAGACCGGCGAGACAGGATTTGCGGGACGTTTCGGCGGTGATGAGTTCGTTCTCTGTATCTCCGACCCCGAGCAGGTGGAGAACGTCGAGGTGCTTTCCATGGATATCATCGACGACCTCTACGCGGGTTATAATTCGCCTTCCGTCAAGACCACCCTCAATATCAAGGCAAGTATCGGTATAGCGATATACCCCGACCACAGCACCGACGGAAAAGAGCTTGTAGGCTGCGCTGATGCCGCGATGTACTTCGTTAAGAAGAACGGTAAGGCAAACTACCACATCTTCGTTCCCGAGGATAACCAGCTTGAAGGAAATCACTCCTACTCGCTCTGATGAATTAAAAGTCTGCACATCTGCGGCTTGTGTCAGGTGCTCCGCGCAGCGCGGCAGCACTTTGCGCAGCCGCTTGTGTTTTTAAAATGGTGAAGATTTATGGCAAAGGTCATTACATTTACAAATCAGAAGGGCGGCGTCGGCAAGACGACCACCTGTTCGGCTCTGTGCGGCTGTCTGTCGAAACTCGGGAGAAAGGTTCTCGCCCTCGACCTTGACCCGCAGGGGAATTTAAGTTTCAGCCTCGGTGCGAACGCTGACACCTCCTATACGATATACGATGTATTCAAAAGCCGCGCGGATATATATGACACGGTACAGCACTGTGAAGCCTGCGATGTGATACCCGCGAATATACTGCTGTCGGGCGTGGAGCTTGAACTCACCTCTGTGGGCAGAGAATATATCCTGAGAGAGCACCTTTCGACTATCTCCGACGAATACGATTATGTGCTTATCGACACGCCGCCCGCGCTGTCGATACTTACTATCAACGCTTACGCGACCTCCGACCAGCTTATCATACCCATGGTGCCGGAGATACTTTCGCTGCAGGGTATAGCGCAGCTCAAGGAGACGATATTCGCGGTCAAGCGATTTTACAATCAGAACCTTGAGATACGCGGGATAGTGCTCAACAAGTATTCGCCGCGCCTTGTGCTTACCAAAGAGGTGGAGGAGCTTGCGAATATCATCGCAGAACAGCTCGACACCGATGTTTTCGAGCAGAAGATAAGCGGAAGCGTCATCATAGCGGAGGCTCCCGCGCACGCAAAGACTATTGTGGATTATGCTCCGCGCTCAAAGTCGGCGCATGAGTACATGAATCTTACATACGAGATACTTGGGCTTGAAAAGCCGAAGCGCGACCCGCAGAAGCTTGGACGCGGCAGACCCCCGAAAAACCGTCCTGTGCAGTATTAAGGAGTGAAGGAATGGCACATACAGCCAAAACGGACAAGGTGCTCAGCCTGTTCGGAGACACAGCGGCTCCAGCGCCGTTCAATCCAGTTATTAAGCCTCCCGAAAAAGAAAAGGTGCCGCCTGTCTTCATTAAAGCCGACAACGGCACGCAGTTTGTAAATATCCCGTTCATACTTATCAACGAGCAGCTCGGCAGCATAATGGAGCGTTTCCACTGCTGCACCTGTGATGTCTGTGTCGCGGCAGTAACGGCGGAAAGTCTTCGCAGTCTGCCCGCAAACATAGTGCGCATAAAGCGTAAGGCAGATACCGAAACTGTTGACCGTGCGGCTGCCGATGAGCGCAGCGAAGCTATCCGTGTCATCACGAAAGCAGTCATGGCGGTAAAGTCTAACCCACCGCACTGAGAGCGGACAGAGAGGGACAGAGAGGAACAGAGAGGAACAGAGAGGAACAGAGAGGAACAGAGAGGGACAGAGGGAACAGAGAGACAGAAGAACAGAATGGGGCTCTGCCCCAAACCCCGCAGGGGGCTCCTCGCCCCCTTGACCCCTCGGCGGTGAGCACCGCAGGCAGTACCGTAACACGGAGACTCGTTACTCTGTTCACGGCAAAAAAATACAGCAGACTTGTTACTTTCAAGTCTGCTGTTTTTTGTCGTTGAGAAGTGAGTGACTAATCTCCGTGTTACGGAGTTGGCTCCAGCGCGTCGCTGGCGAGGGGTCAAGGGGGCTGGTGCAGGAGGCACCAAGCACTTGCCCAAAACGCGGCATGGACGCCGCGATAAAAAGCAAGTGCGCAAGGAGCCCCCCGCGGGGTTTGGGGCGGCGCCCCAATCTGTCTTTCGGTCTTTCTGTCTTTCTGTCTTTCTGTTCTCTCTGTTCTCTCTGTCATCTCTTCTACAACTTTTCGGAAAGCTCGTCATAGAGCAGGACGGCGGACGCTTTGACTTCACGCTTGGCGAAGATGCCCTTATCCGCGTATGACTGTGCCTTGCTTGCGTGAGACATACCTGTCTTGGGGTCGGGGGCAGACTTTGCAAGCTCAAGATGAGACATGGCGAGGACTGCACAGGCTTCGTCATACGCGATGCTTGCCGTATCGGTGAGCGGCATGGCAAGCTCTGCGGCTTCGCTGTACTCGCCGCGCTTGAACGCGTTCTTCATTTTTACAAGCTGCTCGATGTCCTTGTCGGCAGCGTTCTCGCTCTCGTCAAACGTTTCAAGCTCATCCGGCAGCAGATAGTTCACAGGCAGCTGCAGCACCTTCGCAAGATATGTGAGCGTCTTTACGGACGGGTTCGCCGTACCGCTTTCTATCTGGCTCAGCATATTGCGGGTGATGAAGTCGCCCACTACGTCCGACTGGGTCATCTTTCGCGCAAGACGTGCTTCCTTTATCCTCTTTCCGAGCTCGACGGGATCCATACATACTCCCCCTTTCGATTATTTTTGTTCCGCGAGATTATCGGTCAGCCTTGTTCTTTATCTTCACGGCTGTACCGTAGGCTATTACCTCCGCAGCGCTCTGCATTATGCCCGATGTGGCATAGCGGACTCCGACTACTGCGTCGGCACCCATCATTCCCGCCTCCTGTATCATTCTGTCGGTGGCTATCGCGCGCGCCTTGTCCATCATCTCCGTGTAGTTTTTCAGCTCGCCGCCCACAAGGGTTTTAAGGCTCGCGCCGAAATCACGCACGAAATTCACCGTCTGTATCGTGCTCCCTCTTACAAGCCCGAGCATTTCAAGCTCCGCGCCGCCGATAAACTCGGTAGTAACTATCATCATAATGAATTCCTCCTTTTGCATGACAACATTTTCCAGTGTTCCTACGAAATCGTTTTTACAATTAAACGTAAATCTTATTTACTATGATTTTAACATAAGCTTTCCGAAATTGCAATAGCATTTTATAGATTTTTTAATTTTCGGCACTTTGCTCAATTTGAAATACGCTGATTGTGCAGTATCACGATTTTGAAAAATCCGCCGCTCGGTTATTGACAACGGCTGAAAATGTGGTATAATTTAAGTAAATAAAATTTACATGGCGGCAAACATATACATTTTAAGGAAAGGGAGTGTCGGTATGTTTACGGAATGGTGGAACAGTTTAGAGGTCATTGAACAGGTGCTCTGGTGCGTGGCGCTGCCCTCAACGCTTATACTTATCATACAGTGCATAATGATATTCCTCGGCTTCGGGCATGACGGCACAGGCGTAAATCCGAGCGATACGTCGGGCTTCGACGGAAGCACGGACATTGACGTCAGCACAGATGTGGATATAAGCACGGACATTGATGTCTCCGATATAGATGTCGGGAGCGGTCACGGCGATGTCCCCGATGTGAACTACGGCGACGGAAGCTCTCTGCACGATGTGGGGACGCTCAACTTCTTCACCTTGCAGGGAATAATCACTTTCTTCTGCGTGTTCGGCTGGGCAGGTATCGTGACTTACACGCTTACAAAGCTTGCGGTGCTTGCGATAATAATCGGCATTGTGCTTGGTCTCGCGTCGATGTACGGCGTGGCGAAGGTAATGCAGCTTTCCAAAAAGCTCGCACAGAACGGTACGCTAAACGTCAAGAACCTTCTCGGGGCAAGCGGGACAGTGTATCTCGTTATACCCGGTGATGGCGAGAGCAAGGGCAAGGTCAACGTGTCAAGCGGTGAGCGTCTCGTGGAATTCGACGCTATCACCGACGGCGGGGAAACACTTCCCGACGGCACGGAGGTAAGAGTGATAGATATCCGCGGCGGGAATGTGCTCGTCGTGGAGAAAGTGTGACGGTGAGTATGGAACTTAATATGATAGACCTTATATTCTGGGGATTTATCATTCTCGTGGTGTTAGGAGGTATCGCGTGCCTGCTGATATTCCTCCCGCGGGAGCATGACTATGAGGATAAATACAACAACTGCTACCGCATCAGATATCGTGACGGGGTTTATTCCGTGACGCGAAAAAAGGCTACCTACGGTGAAAACAGCGTTTCATTGAGATCGAAGTTTTTTTACATAATGCGCACGCCGTTTGAATGTGAAGCCTTCTGTGATGAAGCGGCAGCAGCCGACGGAAAAAAATATAAAGCCGCGGTTGCTGTTACGTTGTGCTTTCCCGAGAATAAACTGCAGGTGTTCGCGCCCACATTTCAGAACGTTTCACATGAAATGGTGGTAGAGACGCTTTCGGAGGCTATCTCGGCAGCCCTTGAGGACGCGATGAAACAATACGACCCCGAAACAGGCGAAGAAAAGTTTACCGAAATACTCAAGGAAACAGTCAAGGAGAAGCTTGATATTTTTGGAGCTTATCCCATGCACATAAACGGGCTTAGGATAAGCGAAAATAAATAAGGAATTCTGCAGCAAGTCTGCACTATATAAAAAGGAGGAATCTGTATGGATCCTATTATCATCGCTGCGATCGTGGTCGGAGTGATCATCGTATTCGCATTGTTCGCGGGAATTCTCTCGCGGTACCGCAAATGTCCGTCCGACAAGATACTCGTTATCTACGGTAAAGTCGGAAGCGACAAGAGCGGTCAGGCAAGAAGCGCGCGCTGTATCCACGGCGGTGCCGCGTTCATCGTGCCTATAATCCAGTCGTACCAGTATATGGATCTGACCCCTATCTCGATCAACGTTGACCTGCGCAACGCTCTGTCGAAGCAGAATATCCGTGTCGATGTTCCGTCCAGCTTCACGGTTGGTATCTCCACCGAGCCGGGCGTTATGCAGAACGCAGCCGAGAGACTTCTCGGACTCAAGATGCAGCAGATCCAGGAGCTCGCAAAGGATATCATCTTCGGTCAGCTCCGTCTCGTCATCGCCACCATGGAGATCGAGGAGATCAACACCGACCGAGACAAGTTCCTTATCGCCGTGTCGAAGAACGTTGAGATAGAGCTTCGCAAGATCGGTCTGCGGCTCATAAACGTAAACGTTACCGATATCCGCGATGAATCCGGATATATCGAGGCTCTCGGTAAGGAAGCTGCCGCAAAGGCTATCAATGACGCGAAGAAATCCGTTGCGGAAAAGAACCGTGACGGTGCTATCGGTGAAGCTAACGCGAACCGTGACCAGCGTATCCAGGTCGCTGCCGCAAACGCAAGCGCTATCGACGGTGAGAACGCCGCTAAGGTAGAGATCGCACAGTCCGAGGCTTCAAGGCGGTTCCGCGAGGCTGAGGCTGACGCCAAGGCACAGAACAACGCAAAGATCGCTATCGCGCAGACAGGGCGCGACGGTGAGATCGGACAGGCAAACGCTATGCGTGAACAGCGTATCGAAGTCGCTGCCGCAAACGCAAAGGCTGTCGAGGGTGAGAACGCCGCAAAGATAGCGGTCGCTCAGTCCGACGCAAACAGGCGCGAGAAGGAAGCGGAAGCATTGAAGCTCGCTACCGCAGCCGAAGCTGTACAGGCTGCAAAGGCACGCGAGGAAGCATACGCGGCTCAGAAGCTCGCGGAGCAGGAGCGCGCACAGCTCGAAATGGCTACCCAGCAGGCTGATGTCATCGTCAAGGCGCAGATAGCCAAGGAACAGGCTCAGATCAACGCTGAGGCTGAAGCGGAAGTTATCCGCCGCAAGGCAAAAGGTGAAGCCGACGCTATCTACGCGAAAATGGAAGCACAGGCGAACGGTATGCGCGAGATCCTCCAGAAACAGGCGGAAGGTATGCGTGAACTCGTCAGCACAGCGGGTACCGCAGACGACGCTGTAAAGCTGATAATCGCGGACAAAATGGAAGACCTGCTCCGTATTCAGGTCGATGCTATCAAGAATATCAAGATCGACAAGGTCACTGTATGGGACGGCGGCTCAAACGGCAAGGACGGCAAGAGCTCCACTGCCGATTTCATAAGCGGGCTGTTCAAGTCTGTACCGCCGCTCGGTGAGATGTTCGATCAGGCGGGCATGAAGCTCCCCGATTACCTCGGAACACAGATAGTCGATGACGCTGCCGGAGCACAGACAGCTCCCGACATCGAAGCTAAGGCTGTTACCGCTCCCCCCGCACCGCAGAATTAAGCAAAATAAAAATCCCCCGATCCGGGGGATTTTTTTATTTGCCTTGAGCTTACTTTCTCTTCTTCGCAACAACCACTGCACCTGCGGCAACTGCTGCAAGACCTGCAACTACTGCAACGTCCTCGATACCTGTATCGGGCGAGCCCTTTGTGCTCTCTGTTGCGGCTTCAACGTCACCTGCTGTAACGACCTCCTCTGCGGGAGCAGCTTCCTCTGCGGGAGCTGCTTCTGCTGCTCCGCCGTAGGTGAGCTCAGCTACAACAGCGCCGGATGCGTCGAGGAATCTGATAGCTGTTACCTTAGCGTTAGCCTCGTCGCAGTTCCACCACTTCTGTACCTGCATCTCGCCGAAAGTAACTGTTCCGTCGTCACCGGCGGCAGCTATGGTCGCGAGTGTAGCGCCGTTAAGGTCGATGATAGTCTGAGTTGCGGCACCGTCATCAACTACGCCTGCGTTAGCGTTCGCAGCACCGAACTCGGGACCTGCGATCCAGCCTGAACCGCCGTCAACATCTGCACCGCCGCCGATACCTGCACCGCCGCACCAGCCTGTGCCTGCGTCCCAGGTAAAGTCAGCCTCGACCTTTGTGAATGTGTTCCACTTGTCGCCGAGAGCGTCATAGAGATCGATCTTGCCGCCGAGCTCGAACGCTTCATTGTTTGCCTTTGCTGCCGCCGCGTCGTATGTTGCGAACAGATCGTCGTCTGCGAACGCGTAAACTGCCATGGACGATGCAGCGAGAACTGCCGCCATTGCAGCAGCGCTTAACTTTGTGAACTTCATTGGTATTATCCTCCTGAATGATAAGTTGATTTGCCCGCATTATGGCACACTGCGGGCTTTCTGTGCGTGTTACCGCGCGCACAGGGGCGACCGCCCCACGGAATAGGGCAACCCGCCCCGGAAGTGGAGTCGGAGAGCACCTTACTCTCCGCCGAATGGTACACGGTACCGCGGTGGCACCCGCTTTCCCGTGATATGCCATTCCCCCCGC
>JAGBLA010000067.1 GCA_017635675.1 Ruminiclostridium sp. | reverse complement strand
TTCCAGTGCAGCATATTTTTATCAAATAACGAATGTATTTCCCGACAACTCGGCAGGATGCTCTTCTGCGGATATAAGCTATGACAGAGCGGAAGAGGGCATTGTTGAGACACTGCAGAATATTTACGCCACTGAACCTGTTGACTCGCTTGAGGTGCCGTTCGGCGACAGCTTCTTCTCCGTAAGTTATAACAGCAATATCCCGAAGATCGAACGTGAGATAAACAAGGAAGTTTCCGGAAGCGTTTATTATCGTTTTGACAGATTCGTGCTCACGCCTTACAGCCTGAGCTTTATCGTGACAGACGGCCCGACGGATTACTCTACCGAAGAGGGCGTTGCTTTCTCGCACGCAGTCTCTAATTTTGAGGTCTCGATAAACTTTGCCGACGGCAGTACGAAAGAAATGCGCGGACTCGTCGATGAACCTTCCGGGATAGCAATGCCGGACGGAAAGGCGTATAAGTTCTATCAGTTCCTTGACCCGATAGACATAAACAAAGTCGTGACGATAACGGTCAACGGCTGTGAGATCTATAACTGCGAAAGAGCGCTTGAGATTGGTAAGGAGTTCGCACTCGCGGACGGCAGCAAGGGCATTGTCAACTCGGTGCAGTATGACGGTCATGTCTGCAAGGCGGAAATGGAGCTGCGCTCGACAGACCCCGAATACTATGAGCATAAGTCATACACATCCAAAGATGACCCGTCGTACAGCATATTCCTCGGCGCTCACTCCACAATTACAAAGGAATGCGGAAGCGGAAAGATCGAAATAACCTCGGACGATAAAGGCAGCGTCATAAAATACACAAGCTTCTTTGTTCCGCTCGACAAGGACGATACGCTGAAGCTGTACATCGGCGATCTTACCGATCACGTCGAGCGCCGAGCAGGCTATGTGGAAGTACCGCTTACCGTTCCGAGACATGATCCGATAAAGACTGTGACAGAAAATGACGAATTCGGCAGGTGGGAGATCACACTGTCACCTATGGGATTTGTGATCGAAAAGGACAGCAGCGACTTCTTCCTTGACCCGAAGAATACAGACTGCACGGTAGTTTTCAAAGACGGCAGCGAGGAAGCTCACACGATGATCTCTACCGGTCATTACGACAGAAATTCCGACTATGAATATACATTCGGCGTATTTGACGCGCCGCTTGACCTTGACAATATCCAATCTGTCTCCTTGTACGGTCAGACTATCGTTCTCGGCGAGACATCAGATTAACACAGAACCCCCGTATCGCTGAAAAAGCGGTACGGGGATGTTTTCGTTCAATCTTGCTGTACTCAGAATATCAAAACAGTAATACCGAAAAAAGTCGAGTTCAACAGTAACAGCCACATAAAAACCGACCGACAAGATGCACAATAAATCGATCGCAAATATGTGAAAATCGCTGCTAACAAAATGCTTTCCAAAAACGATATGTATAATGAGACTGTTATAAAAGAGGTGATTATGTGCTTTCTATTTATCTCTCAATGGTCGATACCGATGAAAAGCGCAATTTGCTCGAAAAGATATATGTCGAACACCGAGACAGGATGTTCGC
>JAGBLA010000066.1 GCA_017635675.1 Ruminiclostridium sp. | reverse complement strand
TTTTCCTTTATATATTGACAACATCGAAAAATGGTGCTATAATATTAACATCATTTATGCGGGTATGGCGGAATTGGCAGACGCGCCGGATTTAGGTTCCGGTGGGCAACCGTGCAGGTTCAACTCCTGTTACCCGCACCATGAGCAAACACTAAAAAACAGCGATAACACTGCAAATCCGCGTCGTTATCGCTGTTTTTAATATTTTACATTTTGTTATATTTAAACAAAATATAACACTATTAAAGATAATTTAACGTTGCTGAATGAAAACTTGCCACGAAACTTGCCACGAAAAAACGCGGGGAAAATCCCCGCGTTATGCTTACATATCACCTTTTCTGAGTTCCGCGAGCATAGCGCGCGCAGCATCTCTCTTGGCTCTGGGCATTGCCTTGTCGTTCGCAATGTCTTCAAGCTGGGTCTCCATGTCACCGCCGTCGTCGTAGCTGCGATCGTCGTAGCTGTCTTCGAAACTGCCCCCTGATCTGCGGCGCATCATACGGCGGCTCATGCCGTCCATATCGCGGGAGACGAAACGACCTGTACTGCGGCTCCTGCCGCGCTCTCCGGACATCTCGTCGCCGTAGTCTTCCATAGCCTCCACAGTTGAGAGGTTCTGCAGGATCTCCGACGCCTTGCAGGCGCTTTCGAGGACTGCCATGGGTATATCTCTGTTTTTGTAACTTTCTGCCATGGCATCAAGTTTTTCCATGAGCAGATTTTTAAATTTGTGCATTGTTATCCCTCCTAACCGCAGCAGCTGACGCGGCGCACTCCCGCGGTGTCAAATTTGATTACCGCATTTGAGATCTCCACCGGCGTGGTGCTGATATTCTTGACCGAAACGTTTGAGCAGCCGCATATTGACGGGACAGCGACCACGATTCCCGTGCCGATGTTGAACAGGTCACCGACCGCAGCGGGAGTTACCGTCATAACGCTTTCAGGGTCGATCTCGCCGTCAACGACCAGCGCGAGGCTGATCGGCCCGACTGTCCCGCCTTCCGCAACGGCAATGTTTCCGTGAAACTCCACGTTGTACAGGGTCTCAAATATCGGACGACGGCAGCCACAATTGCCGCTATATCTTACACGGTTGGCAAGGCGGAAAATGCCGGAGCCTTCGCGGTGGAAGATGTACCAGCTGCGGCAGGGATATGTCGCAACGGGGAAAAGCGCCGCCTGACCGGGCTGTACTGTCTGCGCTGTTATAATGCTGTATTCGGCAGCCATACTGACCACCCCCTATTAATACAGATTCACGTTCCCGCCGCAGTTGCAGTTGTTACCGTTGTTCGGGCAGGTAAAGATCGGCTGATTGCCATAGACCGGAGTAGTTCCCACGGGGCACTCGTAAAATCTTCGATACAGAGATTCGTTCCCGTTAGAAATCGCCTGACTGATAAACGCGTTCTGAGCGGTCTGGGACGCCTGTCCGCGGCTGTAAAGCAGTTCCTGACGAAGCTGAGCAATAGTGTCGTTTTTCTCGTCGAGCTTGTCGCGGTCAAGTCTTGTGTCAAGCGCTCTGATCGCACCGAGTATCGCCTGCGTGTCGCTGTTTCCGGCAGTGATGATATCACGGGTGTTGTTCTGCGCTTCGTATCTGTCCTGGCAGTTTTCAGCGAGTACAGTAGCACGAAGGGATTCTGTTGCAAGCTGATTGTTGCTGCTTGCCTGTGCAATCTGTCCCTGCACCGCATTGAGACCGGCACTTGTAGCAGTCTGAGCCGCGAAAGCCTGCTGCATGTTAGCAATCTGGCGCGCGTTTGCAGCTGTCTCAGCGTTTGCGAATCCGTTGGACACTGCTGCTGTTATGCCGTTTCCGACCTGGCAGATATTCTGATTTACGCCGGCGATACCGAGCTGCACGTTGCCAAATCCGCTGGTGATAGCGTTCTGGATATTGCCGACCTGAGTTGCGAGCTGCTGATCCCGGAAACCGCTGTTGATGTTCTGGGAGTTGTTGAGCCACGGATAAAGCATATCCATGCCGAACATACCGCCCATCATGCCGAGACCGCCGCCAAAGCCGCCAAATCCCCAGCCGCCGCAGACTGCGAGAATAAAGAGCAGACCCCAGATGTCGCCGTTTCCGCCGAAAAGTCCGCCGCCGTAGCCGCCAAATCCGCCGCCGTAGGGCATACCGTAACCGATAGGCGCAACAGGCATATAGAAGCCGTTGCCGTTTGTGTTAGGTTCCATATTATTTTCCTTTCTACCGTCTGACTGTTGACGGTGAGCGGGCTGCGCCGTACCGCAGTCCGGTAATATATCAACGCTTTTTTGCGTCGATCACATACCACGCCCGAACATCTTAGCCTGCATCTTCCGGGCATTCGCAAGCTGCTGAGGAGTTACCTGCCCCGAACGGGTCAGATAATCCAGTATCGCGTTCGGGTCATTCCCCACATCTCCGGGGATTTTAAAACAGGAGCCGAGCGCCTGCATCGGATCCTGCTGAAACTTTCCGTAAAGTTGGTTTATATCCGGCATCTGCTGAGACTGCCCCTGCTGCTGCCCTGCGGGTATTCCCTGCCGGAATTGCTTGAAAATGTTATTCGTCATCGTTCGGCTCCTCTCTCCGTGCGCGGCGTTTCGGCGCTGCGAGGCTGTCAAAAAGTCCGTTGATTTTGTCTTCAAGGCTGTCAAAACGTGTCACGAACCCGCCGAACTGCTCCGCGGTAACATAGCCGGAGAGATCGACCGCAGGTTTTTCCGGCGGAGGAGCAACGTAATCGTATGTTTGCACCGGCGACTGTCTGCCGAACTGGTCGGAGCGTTTAACATAAATCTTGTTGTTTTCGTCGTCCACCATAAACGCGATTTTGTTCGGATCCAGTGCCATTCCGACCGCCATGTCGTAACTGCGCACCCATGCCGCGACAACCTGAGCCAACGGCATCAGCGTCGCTCTTGGCTGATCCTGCTGAGTGTACTGCTGCGGATATGCAGCGTTTTGAGGATACTGCTGCGATATCGCAGCGTTGTTGCCATAAAAACCGTTAGGCATCGTCAGTCCTCCAAAATATAATAGTAAAGCACCTGCTCGTCTCCGCTGTCCCAGGCGTCCAGATAGCGCCCCGAAATGACAGCAACGGCGTGTGTGCCGGTGCCGAGAATATAAACGCCGTTTGGGTGCTGCTCCGCAAACTCCCGAACACTGCACGCGCGTGCAATGTCGTAAGACGGGAAACCCTGCTCGTCGAGATACGCACCCCAAACGCTGTTGACCACAAACGGCGTGCACATCTCGAACCCCTGCACCGAAAGCTCGGTGTAAATGCGGTCCCAGCTTTTCCCGGTTGCGTGTGCAACTGCCCGGACGACGCAGTCCGGCGTTAAAATGCAGCAGGGATTCGGATTGTTTCGCGTGTACGACATTCCCGAATCCCTCCTGTGCTGTTTTCCCGGTAATATCAGTATAGCATATACGCAGCCAGAAAAAAGATAAAAAAAAGATAATCTTTATGCAAATATCAACATTATACACAAATTCAAACCTGCTTTTTGTGCAGTCCTACAAAATACACCCATTAACGTATTTTTTACAAAAAAGCTGTTGGCAAATACGTTAATGGGTGGTATAATGTAATTACAGTAAAGGACAGGAAACACCGAAACGGAGGTAAACAAAATGACACACAGAATAGTAACAGAAACGGGCAGAGTAATCAAGGATAATTTAACCGAAAGAGAAGCAGAAAAGTTCTGGGAAATGTACGACGGGGTTTGGACAGACTACGATGACAATGACAAAGAATACTACATCTACATTGAAGATATAGCATAACTCACCAACTGCCGAGCCGGGCGGCGAAAGCCGCCCACGAAAGGAGAACAAAATGAAACAATTTGAAATCGGTAAAACATACAGTACAAGAAGCGCCTGCAACAGTGATTGCATATTCAAGATCACAGTAATCAGCCGCACTGCTTCAACGATTACAGCATTTTTCAACAACAAAGTTGAAAAGTACCGCATAAGCAAGAAGTATTCAGAATACAGAGACGCGGAAACAGTGTTACCGCTCGGCAGCTACTCAATGGCACCGATGATCTCAGCAGAATAACCCACCAACCGCCGAGCCGGGCGGCTAACCCCGGCAGAAAGTGAAAACTATATGACATTAAAAGGAATCATCAAAGCCACTGGTTGGACGATCAAGCAGTTTTCTGATTATTTCGGAATACCGAAACGAACAATTGAAAACTGGATCTACCGCAATGACCCTCCGGAGTACATTATCAAGCTTCTCCGGTATAAGCTGGAACACGAGGGCAAAATAAAAAAAGACGGTCAACCCTGACCGTCTTTTTTTAGTGCGTTTCCGATCTTTGCCACCGCCTGCCGGTGTTTGAGCCTCACCGTGCTCTCAGCGTAACCGATCTTATACGCAATATAATTTATTTTCCAGCACCTGAGATAGAACATAATTATAATATCGCGCTCTTTTGGCGAGAGCATCGCGTCTTCGACTGCTGCAAGCAGTTCCGACTTTGTCAGACTCTGGATAATGTGTTTTGTACTGACGTGCCCTGTCATTCCTCATTTTTTAATTGCCGTTGTAACAATCCAGCCGTGCGGATCGTCGGCGAGCTGGATATACTTGTAGCCTGTTTTCGTGTCGGTTTTTTCGCTGCCCTGCACTACAACGCATTTGGTGCCGGGCTGAAGCTCAGCAATTTTCGCGGACGCGTTCCGGGGCTCTGCCCTGATCGTCGCCTTAAAAGCAAGAGTTACCGCCTTTGCAGTGCCGCTTTCGGGATTCTTCACGGTTTTCGCAGCCGCCGGGTAGTCGATAAACGGGCACTGGAACCAGTATTCCCAGAAGTTATCAAGCTTGCGCTTAACAACTCCGTCCCCGCGCGCACCGAGAGTGCTTTCTATCGTGTACCCGCCGCCGATGTAGATACCGACATGAGGGTGAGACTTCGAGTACACAACGAGTCCGGGAACTTCGGGCAAAGCTGATATCAACCCCTTGACCTTCGCTTGCTGATACATATACCCCGCGTTTACGTCTGTTGCGCCGTTGTATTTCGGGGAGCCAGTCCCACCGTCAGCCTTTCCCGACCAGTAATACGACTTCACCAAACCGATACAGTCAACCCCGTAATACCCTTTGTTGCAGAGTTGTTTCAGTTCATTCCAGCGGGCAGCGGTGTAGCCTGTCCCCGCTTTGTTCCCGTACATCTTGAACAGCATATCGTACTGCTGCTCAATGGGGCGGAGAATACCTCCCCACATATACTTTGTTTTGAGTGCAAGCGCCTTTTCTGCGTGCTTTACAAGTCCGGTATTAGTGTACAGTCCCATTGTCGCCCTCCTTGTGAAGTATGTAGTCCCCTATCGGATTACCTGCTTCGAGCCAATGCCGCATTGTTTCCAGTGCCAGATCTACCCACGCGGAGAACACCGGGAACGGCAGCAGCGCGGCAGTCGTCGGGAACTTCGAGCAGAACCAGTCGTAAACAGTGCGGAGTTTAACCTAACCTTCCCGCACACCGTCTCAACCTGTTTCACATTCGCTGTGCAAATCAGTTTGTCTCTCACTGTGTCAGACACAGAGCGAAGCGGTAAACCTGTGGTAATTGTAGCTGCTGTGCCTTGACCCTCACCGTTTTTGCTTGTTATGCCTAAAATAGGCGTTGCGCCTGTGGTGTCAGCAAGGGGATAATAGAGAAGAACGCCTGACATAGCGGATTTGAAAGCAGTTGCGTCGGTGTAGGTGGTGTCTTTGAAATAAACAAAATGCGTCTCTGCGTCATTTAAAACACCAAACGTTTTATCAGGCATTCGTTGAACTAATGTTGATTGTGAAGTTGTTGCATATCCAAACGGAAATTTTGAACATATAATATCGCTATTACCTGCGGCATTATATGTTTTACTGTTATCAATTAACGCTCTAAAAGCATAGGCAGTGCCTTGTTCTAATTTTG
The DNA here is from genome assembly GCA_017635675.1 of Ruminiclostridium sp. GTDB lineage: Bacteria > Bacillota > Clostridia > Oscillospirales > Ruminococcaceae > Ruminiclostridium_E. Next base: position 22,711 of record JAGBLA010000066.1, on the reverse strand, counting down.
TATACGTCAAATTCCCTAAATCCACAACGCCCCAACCTGCGCCACCTATGGATTTGATAGCCCCGTCAACAACCTCAGATTTGCCGTATATCGTCAATCCCTGCACCATACCGTCTGCACTGTCTGTTACGGGTGAGGTGGCGGAGGTGGAGGGGATTGCATAATCCGCCGTTCCGATTATTTTCGCGCCGCTCTTATCATGCGCTGTAGCGCCTTTAACGAGCGTCTCCGGCGTTACGGTGTCGGCGGTCAGGTCAATCAGTGTCTCGGTTCCGTCCACGCCGTTGTATTCGACTTTGTTTATGTCCATGTCCTGCCTCCTTAGCCGATAGTTACAGTGATCCCACCCGCAGAGTTCTCCGTCTCGACATACGGGATAGCCGCAACGTTGACCTGCGTCATGTAATCATACCCGGCATCGGGGAGTATCGTCTGAGCTGCGGCAGTCGGAGTAACGTTTTTTGTCTGCGCGGATATGCTTTCACCGCTGTACGTTCCGATTTCACCGAGGATCTCAACGCCTGCCTTGATGTTTCCAGGAATAATTTTCGCCTGTTCCGTTGCGTCTATCGCAACGGTCCCGGAGCCGTCGTGATAGCCCTGCGGAATTGAGTATGTTCCTGCCTTTGTACTAATAGTGCCGCTAACAGCGCCGTTGTTCGGCATCGTGCCGGTGAGCATTACCCCGCGCGCTGCGGCGGTCTTTCCGGCGAGTATTTCCGCAACTGCCGCAGTAGCCTCGGAACTGTCAATATCGTATGTGTTTGTACCCGTTATCGGCGCGCCGCTTTTGTCGTGTGCAGTAACGCCGGAAGCGAGGTCAGCCGCGGTGATCGTGTCCGCAGTCAGGTCGATTTTGGTCTCGTTGTTATAAACTACTTTGTTTACGTATTTGTCAGGCATTTTCTTATCCTCCTGTTAATTTTGTCGCGATAAAAGTCACGATTCCGCCGCCGCAGGCGCTGAGAATTGCTGTTATAATTGTTTCCCAGAATTTAGCGGGCTTGCTCTTGATGTTCTCGATGTTTTCCGTGATCTCATTGAGATCTTCACGCATGTGCTGCATCTCGACCGTCATTCTCTGGACGCTCTCGACGAGCTGCTCAATGTGGTCAAGCCGTTTGTGCAGCGACTTATACGACGATTCCAGCGCGGTCAGACGCTCGAAGATCTCTTTTTCGTTTCCGTCCATGTTATCACCTCCCGAATAGTACCTCGACATGGTTGCTGTCTATGCGCCGCAGTACGCGCGCACCTCTCCGGGAATAACACTTTGTTGCCCTGCCCTGTCGGGCTGATATAAATAGACCGGGAACGCAAGACCCGTCATCGACAACAACGAGCCGTCCCGTGAGACCGACCGCCGCCCATTCGGGACGTTCCGAGCGCGGTATGTATTCGCGCTTCGGGTCGTACTCCTCGGACAGCACCGCGTCTCCGTTATCGTCGTATATCACGCTTCCGAAAACGTCTGTCTTGTACTTTCCGTGCCAGTGCAGCGGGTTATTACCGAGGACAGACGGATTTGCTGAAATAATGCCGATAAAATCATCACCGTGGGCGGGAATGATCTTATCACCGGAAAGAGTGACGAGCATACCGCGCCTGTCCTCATTTGCGGGATTGCCGTCCGCCCACTCGAACATTTCAGCATAGTCCGCGCCCATAGAACTATAGCCGCCAGCAGCTTTGACCGCGCCGTAACGATCGACAGTAAAAACGCTTCCTGCCACAATATACATATTTGCAATATTGCCGTTTGCGCCCTGACCGCACACTATTGCGTATTGCGGTTGAATCACCTGATTATTCAGTCCGACAATAACAGAATCAATAGCATCTTCAACGTAATTCTGCGATCCGCCTACAAAAGACCGCCGCACATCATTTACTGTGTTTTTGAATCCGATTAATATGCTGTCGTCGATTCCGTCTGTAACTACAACGTTTTGCTCGCCGGAAATAATACTGTTGAATATATGCCCGCCTGTGCCGCGGTTGGATCGCCCGTCAATAAATGAATATTGAATGTTACCAATAAAGATATTATTATATCCATACATTGTAACGCTGTAATGGCTGGCGCTGTCATCGTTTGCTCCTAACTGGTTTTGTTCCCCGCCTACGATGCAGTAGTAATTCCAGCCTAATATTTTGTTATTCAGACCGGTCATTTCGCATTGATACGCGATACCGTGCATTTGGTTATCTTTGCCGCGTGCAGTGTTCTGATCTCCGCCTGTCAGTGATATGGTGTTGCTGTCCGATTCGCCCTTGTTGACGTTAAAAATTTCGTTATGTCCGCCGACATTTCGACCTACGCTTGACGAACTGTGGGAACTGATCTCACTTGATATTTTATCACTGCTCCACGTTGTATCAGCCCCGGTAGTGGTGTCGTTTATTATCTCCGTATCCGCTTCCGGATAGTCCGTGACCTTGACCTCAACGGATTTCTGTGATGCCATGAGATACTCTTCCTCGGTGTACGCGAACGAGTATAATGTTTCGTTGAAACACGCATTTTCAAACGTGTATTCTATACCGGTAACCAGCAGCGTGGAGCCGTGTGCTTGTACAAAATCCCCCGGCTCGATCTCGCCCACGCCCCTGATCGTCACCGTTCCGGTTGTCCATGGTTTGTCGATAATATCGTTGGCTTTTAGTGTTACATCAACATACCAGCTCGACGCCTCCGAAATGCTGTCCATGTCGTTGAATCGCGGCGCATACGGCAGAACCTTGTAATTTTCTTTATTTTTTCCCATACGGTAACCGACATCGCGTATATCTACGCCGTCGATCTGGTATGTCTCGGAGCCTATCTGCGCCGCAACGATCATATCGTCGGTTATCGCTGTCGTGTTTGTGTCTCCGTAACCGTACACTTTCGGCTGCCCTGCTGCGTCGATAAACAGCGAGCCGAGGTTCATTCCTGCAATTTTTGCAAGAACTTCCCGCACGGTGTACGGGTTTCCGAGCATCAGCGCCGCTCTTGGTGCCTGTGACTTGTATGGCGGAGATTTGACACTCGGATCAACGTCAAGATCAATTTCCACGTTTTCAAGTCCTGCCTGCCTGAGTGCTTCCGGCAGCAGGTCGGAAAGTGTGACCGGATAGTCTTTTGTCAGCCGCATTAACTCCGGATTGAAGTCGATTCCGGTATATATCAGTATATCCGATGCGCTGATTATACCCTTGCGCAGGTCACTGTTGTCGTATGCGGTTATAAAATATGTCCCGATCAGCGCGGAACCGATTTCCGAGCCGTTGGGATCATTAAATACCGCATAGACCTGTAACTGCTTTCCACTAACTATAAGCCGTTCCGGAATTATGTCGGATTCATCATCTCTTAGCGTTCTGCGGTCTATGGTGATCGTGCAGTTTGATGATACAGCCTGCCCGATCTCGAAATATTCCGTTTTTGACGTGCTGCCGCGTGTAATTTGCGCACTGATAACGTGTCTGGAGCCGGTAAGCGTTCCCACGCCCTCGATCACAACGCGGATATCCGGATATCTTCCCGCGGATTTCGCAGCAGTCAGATATGCGGCGGAAAGTCTGCGCATTATACCTCCTCCATTTCTAACGTCAGGTCTTTGTAGTACGACTGCCCGGACACGCTCCCGTATGCCTTGATCGGCTCTGGGATTGTCGGCAGCTTAATTATCATCGTTTTTGATTCGTAGCCGTTTCCGAACGGGAATGTGACCTGATTTGTTATAGCCTTCGCAAAATTGTTGAGTGTCTGCATTTGTGCAGCGTCGGCAATTGCGACCGTCATTATAACGCGGAATTTTGGCGCTGAACGATCCACGCGCTGAGACCCGGCGAAAGACGTTGTGCTGGTCTCGGAACGCACAAACTGATATACCTGTATTCCGGAAACACGCGGAACGGCATAATTATCGATTGTAACGTTGTGTTTTTTTATTGCCATTTCAATATACCACCTCAGCGCCCTTAACGTATCTCATTCGGTTTATGCGGTTGGTCACTATAGTTGCGACACGCTGCGAATCCATGACAATTTCTGGCGCGGGAGCGTCGGAAGAATCCTGCAGCACGGCGAGGATCTGCGTCAGCAGACTTTCCAGACGGTCAAATCCGACTGCCCCCGAAAGCTGCGACAGCGGCGCAACGATCTCCGGGTCGTTCCGTACATTCTGATTATCGCCGACAACAGCAAGCGTCTTCCCGTAAACTACGCCGCCGCTTGCAAGGTGCGGAACGCTTCCGGCTATCATCTGCCGGCGCTTTTCAGCTTCCTCGTCGGTAAGATCCGCTGCGAGGTACTGGTCGAAAAGTGCCTGCTTGTCCGCGTCTGTCAGTACGTCGGACTTGGCACGCGCCAGCGCATCAGCCGCGCTCATTCCCTGCCGCATATATGCGTTGGACGCATAAACGATATCGGAGCGTATATCAGACGCGTCGTATGAGTTTTGATTTTCGAGTTTTTGTTTTTTGTTAAAGGCGTCTTCCAGTGCAGCACCAACGGAGTTACCAAAGTTGATTAATTCCTGATACCACTGCTGCAAATTGGTGCCGAGTAAGCTGTCTATCAGTCCGAACGCGCCCGAGAACGCATTCAGCAGCCCCTCTCCGGCTTTTTCTGCGCCGCCTTGAAAATCTCCATTAAGAAAGTCTATCAAGCCTTGTATGATCGGCAGGAGCCCCTCCCCGACGAGCTTAGCAACCTCAGAGACAGCACCGCCGAGAACGTTTCCGAGAATATCCGCCGTTGTTTTTATCAGCGGCATGATCGGCTCCAGGACTGCTTTGATTATTTCCAGACCCAGTTCGATTATAGGCGACAGCATATTGAGGATATCTGCTATCGGATCTATAAGAACGAGGAGCAAGTCGAGAATCGGATCCAGTATGGTCAGCACTATATCCAGTATCGGCAGCAGCTTCTCAATCAGTCTTACTAACGGCGGCAGCAATTTTTCGACGATCTTAACAACCACCGGAACAAGTTTTTGTATCAGACTGGATATTATCGGCGCGAGAGCGCTGAAAATATCGGATATAGGAGGAAGAAGCGCCGACACAACGCTCATAAGCGACGGCAGCACGCTTGCAGCGAGATCCATGAGAACGGGCATTATCTGACTGAATGCCTGCTCAAATATCGGTGCCAGTTGCCCGATCATTTCATTGATTTTTGGAATGTTTGCGGTTATAAAGTCCGCAGCCTGTTCGACTATCGGCATCAACCGACCACCGAGCTGAGTCATCACGGAAGATAAAGAACGTTTCATCTGATCGAGTGCGTCGGTCAGATTAACGCCGTTGTTTATAATATCATCTTCGAGAACAAGCCCGAGGTCATGCGCCTGCTGTCGCATTTCGTCGAGAGAACCGGCTGCGCCGTTAAATAACGGCATTAATTCCGTTCCTGATTTTCCAAGAAGCGTTGTTGCTATCGTTGTTTTTTCGGTACCCGCTTCCATTTTCTGGAGTGCATTAGTAACGTCAAAAAACAGCTGTTCTTGTGTTTTGGCATTCCCGTTTACGTCAGTCAGCGAGATACCGAGCTGCTGAAAATAGTCGTTTCCTTTTTCCGCTTGAGTAGATAACGTTTTTAATCCGGCTTGCAGCTTTGACACATCAGTGCCGCTTTGTGAGAGTGCAAAATTTAACTCTTGGTACGCTTCCCGGCTGACACCGATCTTCTGCGACATTTTATCGACGTCGTCGGCGACGGAAGCTGCGGAGGTTGCCATTTTGTACATACCGCCGGCAGCACTGACGGCAGCGGTGCCTATTGCAGCGCCCCACTTTGCGGCGGTTTTTATACCATTTCCGAGAGTTGACGCTATGCTTTTTGCACTCTTGTCGGTTTTCGCGAGAGATTTGTCCGCATCGTCTGTATTTATCAGGATTGATCCGAATAATTTAAATATTTCCATGCGGTGCGATCACCTCTCTTGTACGAATGTAACTCCCTGCATTTTCTTCTCGATCATGCTCAGGACTTCTTCCTTTGTTTGTTTTGTTTCCGGCTGGTTTGCTTCTTTGAGTTTTTCGGAAAACTCCTCCCAGCTAAGCCCTGCGGGTTCATACGTTGTGATCCACCGCAGTTTGTTGATGTCGTTTTGTTCCCCGTCGAGTGCTGCACCGATAACGTCATTTATCTGCCGAAAAGAAAGCATTTTAAAAAATTGCAGATTCCCACCGTATCGTTTCAGCAGAGTGTCGAGCGTTACCGGACTACTAAGGGATAAACCTGCTTGAAAAAATCCGCGATATCTCCGTTTTCTTCAAAAACTGCTTGGATCATTGTGCAGATATCTATTAACGCTGTTTCTTTCAGTTCGTCGATCGACAATCCCGCAATAGGTGCAAGCACCTTGTAAAGCGGTTCTTCCATGTGCGGTGCTTTTTCAAAAATAAACCCGAAAAATTTCATTCCCGCTTGATTTTTCTTGTCTTCGTCTTTCAGGTCTTTAAGTGTCGAATCGTCGAAAAGTTCGTCAATCTCTTTCATTGTGATGCCTGATTGATTGAAAAAGTTTGCAACTCTGCACGCGTCGCCCAGTGTTAATTTTCTTGCCGGTTTCATAGTCTTGTCCTCCGATTTTTGTTATTTTGGTACGTCTTTTTGCGATTTTTCCGCAAAAAAGCGGAATAACAGGCGCCGGGAAAAGCCTGTTTTGATTTACGGTTCCGGGTCTGTGTTATTTCCGGGAACGCTGTTGCTGGCTGCCGTCGGAATAGGATTATAAATTCTATACGGCGGTTTTAAGCTGTCGGCAATCAAATCTTCGACATCTCCATACCCGAAAACCTGTACCGGAAGCGCTCCGCTTGAATCATCACTTGTCTGCAGCGTGAATCCTCCTTCATTGATTCCGTTAAAGATCTGAATTATTGACGGTTTATCAGCACCGCTTTTGCAGCCGATAATAGTGATATTTTCGATAAAATCATTTTCTGCAAGGTCAAACGTTCCTTCGATAATATCATATCCTTCAATAGCATCATCTTCATTTTCGTTAATTTCCGCAGCTGTGAGCGCAATAGCAAGCGCTTCCGTAGTCATTTCTATCATCGAAAAGCTGGCAGAAACAGCGGCATTTTTAGCATCAATATACGACAGCCCTTTGATACGGTTCATTCCGCCATCAACTACGACCTGTACTATCGGCATCTCAATTCTGATATTCACACCGCCTCGCGTTGCGCCGAGTATTTTTCCTGCGGCTTTAGCAGTTTCGTAGGTGTCTGTTTTCGGGTAGTAATTTTTAAAAACGGCGGAAGCACCAAGCTGTATATTTTTTACAGTTTTTTTGGTGATGCCATTATAGTTCCTATTGCGTATAAACGGGATTCGTGCCATAATATCACCCCTTTAAGTGTCAAAATTTTTCCAGTAGGACACCTCATAAGCGTCCTTATAATGTACGATTTTTTCGTGCGGATCGTCGATCAAGCCGCCGCTTCCGTCTTTTCGGAACGTTATCAACGCCCCGTCCTCGGTGTATGCCTGCCCATGATTGAGCATATCCCGGACAGTCTCGGACATATGCACAACCGTTATCGGCTTACTGTCTGCTGCGTAGTAGTCCAGCACAAGCCGGTAACGGCAGCGCTCGTCGTCCTCGCCGAACAGCCGCAGGTCACAGTTGATTTTCGGATATACGGTGTGCGACTTGCCAAAATACACATTAGGCGTTATCTCTTTCAGCGCGTTCACCACGCAGAGTATGATGTCAGATTCAACCCGTGTCATCGTCGCCGCTCTCCGTTTCTTTCTCGTCTATCAATCCCAGCGCTCTGTTCTCGTCCTCTATCGCGGAGAGATACTGTCCCTCGATCCGTCGTATTTCCTCGATGTTTTCCTGAACTGTAGTGTAAAACGGCGCTATTTTCGGAATATCGTCTGTTCCGGTTTCAAAATATCCGCCGTAAAATCCGGAAGGCTTATAACCGACCTGCAGATCCGGGTACTCTTGCTTCGAGCGCACCCAGTACTGCATACTTCTCCGGGCACGTCCTGACTTTCGCGGTATTTTTTTTCGTGCGAGCTTGCACACATACTTTCCCACGTCGCGCAATGCGGCACGGGAAAGCTCTTTGATTGTGTACTGGCATCTGTCCAGCCCGGAAAGGTATTCAACGCCGTTTTTTGTGATCTTAACGTAATTTGATTGCGTCGTTATACGTCATACTTCAAACGCCTCTTCGATATCTGACAGCGAGAGGACACATGTCGGCGGACGCGTATCGTGTTTTTGCTGGACGAGCTCAACGCGGTACTGCCTGTCGCCGATAACGACTACGTCCTGACTGTTGATGTCGTCAAGCAGCGGTACGTCTATTGCCCGCGTGATCGTTGCCTGTTGCTGCATTGCCTCATAATAACGCGCAATACCAACGACGTGCCACGCGAACCGCAGATTGTACTTGTGCTTTAACTTTTGTGCGGGACGGTCTCCCGGCTCCGCGCCGTTGTCAACGCGATAAATGTCACAGATTCCGCCGTTGAAAACTACAAAACGTGACGCCTTAACCGGCATTATTCTCACCGCCCTCGGAAGCTGCATATCCGGCAGCAAGCCGCCGTGCTCTGCAGCCGTTGATCGTTCCCATGTGGTCAGACTCAAACGCGGCAAAAACCTCGTTGTAGATATAGCGGCAGCAGTCACGCGTCAGCTGCTCCTCGGACGGCGTGAGTTCATCGTCTTCCGGTATTGCGCATATTTCGCGGATATGGTATTCCGCGCGCGTGATTATTGCCGCGATCTTGTCGTCAACACGCGGATCGTCGTATGTGTCGTTGAGATCGTTTTTTATTGCCGCCAAGTCTAACATGGGTTATCCCTCCTGAGCGGCGAGGATCGCCGCTATTATATCCGCCTTTAAACTGCTCGCGGAAACACCGCCGACGCCGCGCTCCTCGCAGATTTCGAGGAGCTGAGCCTTGGTCATGCTGTTAAGCTGGCTCTCGGTGTAAACGGTGTCAGACGGCTCCGGAGCGCTTACGGTTCCAGCGGTATGTTGTTTACCGTCGGATATGTGGGCGCCAGATTCTGAATGTTCAGATACAGGAACGCGTTGTTATCCTTCGGGAAGCCGTTACCGTATGTTTTGATCTTGTATGTTGTGAGGTCTTCCAGGAACTTGTATTCCTCCGAGGTCTCGATCCTGCCGTTTTTGCTCATGCCGAGACCCATGAAGTAGAGTCTGCCGATACCAAGCACGGCATGATTTGCCGGAACAGCTACGCTCTGTACGATGCGGGTAGGATACGGCAGCACGTCGGTTGCGTAAATACCGTTAGGCGTTAAGATCGTAGTCGCGGGGAACACGATCTTGAAGTAGTCGGCGGGATTCACGACCATGATCGGCGTGCCGAGCGTTCTCTGTTTGCCTGTCGGAGATATTGCCAGAGTACTGAGCAGTGTGCCGTATGTCTCCGGGTCGAACGCAGTTACCGTGACCTCGTCCTTGCGGGGGTACACACCGCCGACAATTGCTGCGTCGTCGGAAACGTCGCGTGTCATGCCTATCGGCTTGTCTTTGCCGTCACCGTCAACAATACCTGTTTCAAGCCCTATGGCAAGCGCCTCGGAGAGTATGTTGCGGATATAGGTATCTACCCACGCGGGGCCGAGATCGAGTATATCGTTGCTGATGTACATGAACGCAGTCAGCTTACACAATGTCATATCAACGGTGTCAATGTTGCCGCTGAGTTCTTCTGTTATGGCTGTCGTGAGCTGACCCCATACAGCCGACTGCTGACCCTGCTTGTTCACGACCCATTTTGTTATTGCGGTCGTATTCTTAAAGTCGATCAGGTCAAGAAGCGGGTGCGCTGTTCTGATATCCTCCAGCACCTCCGTGATGATCGTCTGCAGTTTTGCGTATTGCTCCGCTGTCGGAAGCGCCCACTGAGACTGCCCGAAATAGTGTCCGGACATCTGATTTCCGAGGTACTTGTCAACCTCTGCCTGAGCACGTCCGGAACGTTCAAGCGCGCTCCGCATATATTTCCGTATCTCTGCCGATTTTTGCTTAAATACGTCTTTCTTGATTTTTTCGGCGTACAGCGTACCGTCTGCGTTGTAAATAGGCATTACGCCGCATTCCTCGCATAACTTCAGCGCGGATTGCGTGATATCTGCTATATCTTGCTTGACACGGTCAAATTCTTTCACAAACTCCCGCCAGTGCGTCATAGCCTCAGCCGGAGTCCTTGAAAAAGCCATATAGTGCAAATGCCGCTTGAACCGCTCTATTTCCGGCGCGTATGCGTAGTTTTTGAGATTACAGCAGAACGAAAAGCATATAGCCGCATACGGGTCTGTGTCTTTGAGCCGGAAGAAGTCCTCCCGGGATATCCACCGCGTTTCGTTGGCATATTCGCCGTTTATCGCTTTGCAAAATCCGTTATATATTAGCGGCTCAAACTCGTTGTATATGACTTGTTCCCATTTTCCCGAACGGGCTGCACAGTCGGTTATTGCACCGCCACCGCCAAAAGCGTCAACCAGTACGTCTCCCGCCGGCAGAATGTCGATGATTCTGTCTGCAAGTTCTGTTTTGCTGCCCTTGTAGGGCATACCGTACTTCTTCACGTTGTCCTGTTCCTTGTCCTGTCATGTAAAATGTCCTTCATGCGGGGATTTTCCCCGCCTCACGGCTTTTTTAGTGCCGCTTTCCGAAAAATTGTATAAAAACAGCGCTCTCGCGGGGAAAATCCCCGTGTGAACGCCTGTCTGATTATCTGTTTTTCTGCATTCGCGTGCAGATTATAACTCATCGTCTTCCTCGTCGGAAATAATGTTGTCAGTTGTGATTTTCAGCTCTTTGAGTATCAGCAGGATAGACTTTTCTGTTTCGCGGATCTCCCGTAGGAGCAGGTTGATGTTTGCCCGGACGCTCCCGCCGCGATCCACGCCAACGGTAACTATTCCGTCATGTGCTACCAGCTCTTTGAGCTTCCGCAGCTGCTCCCGCTGATATATGCACTCGTCAACCAGGTCGAGAAAGTACGGCGTGTCAGCCTTTCGCGCTCTGAGCTGCTCGACCAGACCTGCGCGGAACTCCTGCTCCGCTCGTCTGCGTTCGACCTCTTCGCGCGTAGGACGTCCGCCCTTGTTTATGCTGTCGCTTTTCAGCGCATTGCTGTCGCTCGTTCTTCCGGCTCCCTTCCCGGAAGCCTTGCCGGTTTTGTTCGCTGCCCCGGCATTGCCCGGAGCTGCTGTTTTAACCCTGCTCATGCCGGAAACCTCCCGAAAACCTCCCGAAAACCCCCTGGAAACCTCCCGAAAACCTCCGGGAAACCCCTCTGTACGTGCGCACGCGCGCACGCGTATCTATACGCGCGCCCCCGCGCGAGAAAATCCAAACTGTCTAGGCCCCTCCGTCGGTCCCACCCTGGTTAGGGAAACTACGTTTTTTCGACCGGGGGGTGGGTTTGTGGAACATTTTTTGTTCCACAAGTGCGGAACAAAGCGTGGAACAGCAAAGCGTTCTTCGCGCACGTTACCAGCGCTCGGCGTTGGTGTAGTGTTTGCGCTCGAACGCGTGAAGCCTGCCGTGCTGCTGCTCGTGACACTGTCTGCACACTGCGACAAGGTTTATGTGCTTGTTCCCCAGCGCGTCCACATAGTACCGCTGGTATGCCCATTCCGGGTACTGCTTTAGCTCATACCGATGATGTACAAGCTCGTTAGGTCCCACGCGTCCCTGCTGCTTGCAATACCAACATTCGCGCTGCTCTTTCCGGATCCTGCTTGACAGCTTCTCCCACGCGTGGTCGTGGTAGAACTCCTCCGTGCGTCCCGTGCGTATCAGCTCTTTGATCTGCTCTGTTGTGTACATCGTTATCCCTCCGCACAAACGCCGCCGGGCATTCCGACGGCATTCGCTGTGCGAACTCAACAAGAGGACACCGCCTGCCGAGGGGATCCCCGGCGGTTCGGTGTGGTGCAGAAATTCGGAGTTGCGCCGAAACCGTCAGGCATTCGCAATCTGACGTGCAGACACTGACTGCATATTTCCGCAGAACGTCGGCGCGGCATTGCTGCCGCGGCGCGTTGCTCTAAACGCTTTGTCCTGCACTCTCAGCAGAACCGGCGCGTTTTGAGTCATGTACCGCCTTTTCCCTCGTGCCGAAGCGTAGGATCGTCCGGAAAAGGTAATCGTGCTCTCACTGGAACGCTTTTAATATTGCAGAGCGTTACAACTGCGTCCGCGTAAGGAGCTGCCCGGTTTGTTCCACCGAACCCACGGAACTGGTACGTCAACAGGGACTCGAACCCCGACACTTCCGGATATAAGCCGGACGCTCTGACCATTGGAGCTATTGACGCAGATGCCGGCACGGATAAAGCCCTGCACGAAACAGAGCGCCGGCACACACAGAGATCATTGTTGCCGAGGACTCAGCAGTCCTCCACTGGTTGCAAGGGCGGGAGTCGAACCCGCTGTCTCGTGGTTATGAGCCACGCGAGATGCCGTTTCTCAACCCTGCGATATGCGGCGGCAAAAATAAGGAAAAATCCGCCGCTTTGAAAGGACTGGCAAGACGGGATTTGCACCCGCTGAAACAGGGCTTTGAACTCCCTGCGTGAGAACTTTCGCACCCATTTGCCATAGCTCCCCGAGGGGAGCGTGTGAGTGAACATCGGGCAGGACAAGCCGACCAGAAGACGGAACAGCTTTCGCCGTTCCCGTTCGCATCTTCCGCATTTTAACTATACCACACTTTCGATGTTACATTCAATTTCATTTTTTCCCAAGACGATGTCGCCCACTGCCTGGAGCGCACGCGGGTGGAGCCGATGCACGACATGAACGTAACTATAACCCATTTTCACGGCGACGCACTCCCATGTGCAGCCGCAGATATACCGGTATGACAGCAGGCGGCGAAGATCTCCGCTCCTCACCTGCGCGATCGTCGCCCGGATATCCCGCCGGAGCAGCCGGCACGCTGCACACTCCTCCTCGATCTCACGCTCGATGTCGGCAGCCGCAGCAGCTTTGCGGCCTACCTTGTCCGATACCGCGCCGGGTGTGTGACTGCCCTCGGAAGTCTGCGGAGATATCGCCGTTGCGTCTTCCCTCAGCTTTTCCAGCTCGTCACGCTTTGCGCGCACGTCCTTCACCATATCGCGGTACTGTGACAGATATTCTTTAGCTGTCATTGGCTTTACCACCTGCTTTCACAACAAAATAAAATCTAATCACTTCTATGTCTTCTCCTGTTTCCGTCTCCTTTTTGACTATTTTGTGACTTTTAAACTGCGCTGATTTTCTTTTCAACAAAGCGTCCTTTATTGCCTGTGCAAACAATTCGTCTTTATGCTCGTTATACTTGTATTTGTCAATTTCGGCAAATTTGCCAATTACGGCATATACGTCAAGACAGTCAATTTTATATTTACCACGTTCAATGCCTTCGAGTATTTCTTGTGTCGTCATGTCGTCCTCCCGTAATCGTCATAGATTCCCGTTACCGGCTGTATGCCGATGACCGCAAACCCGCTCTTGATGCCGTCCGGAAAGTCAGTATCAGGCAGCACGCTCGTGATCTTGTAGAGTGCCGCTCTGCCTGTGTATTCCGCGTCACGGGTCTCGTTGAGTTCCAGCAGGTCACCGACCTTGTAATCGCGGTCATTTCTGCGGATCTCGAATTGTTTTGACCCTGCCGTAACTTCCGCAAACCAGCGGGAATAGCATTTAACTCTGTGTATTTTCATTGTTTTTCCTCCTAACAATCTTCAAAAATTTTTGTGCCTCCAGATTTTATGTATTCCGAAAGGAATTTGATTTGTTCATCTTTTGCATCAATTGTTTTCTGAAGTGAATCAGCCAACGTTTCAGCATCTTTTAGCCGTGCCATAAGCATTATTGATTCGTTCAGCACTTCCGAAAGTTTCCGGTCTTTAAGGCAGAAAGAACAAGGACTAAGTCCGAGACCTAAACCGCCGGCAGCACATTGTTGTTCAAAAAATGTCATACATTTTTTTCCTCCTCAAGCTTCCAATCTTTCGGCGGCGCGCCGTGCAGGACACAGCCCCTTGTTTTGCTGAAAAACGGGCAGACACCGCATTTTCCGTTTTGGCTCGTGCCGTGCTTTCGGCAGTTTGTCCGTATAGCCAGAGCGGCGGCTTGCAGTCTGACATTCAGCGGCGTTTCCGCTGTCGGCTTTCTCATTCCGGCTTGTCCTCCTTCAGCAGTTTTGTGGTCAGCCGGTAGGAGTTTTTCTCGCCGCAGACGTGCGGCTTGCCCTTGCTGTAAAACTCCCGGCACTTGCTGCACCTCAGCAGCGTGAAACCGCGTTCGGTGTCTATGTATCCGTCAAGCGTTGGTTTTTTCTTCATGCTGCATTTCCTCGCTTTCGTCCAGCATTGCTTTGATAGCGTCGTGCATCTTTTTTCCGCACGCTGGGCAGAAATGCTGCACTTCATACCCCTCGCCGATCTTCTTTGCAATCAAAATCACATCGTACTCATCGTTAACGTCAAACCACTTGTGACATTTTTTACAACAATATATATCCATTTTGTTATTCCTCGCTTTCGTCCATTTTCGCGCCGCAGTTACCGCAGAATTGAAGTCGATTAGCTAATTTACCACATACAGAGCATTTATATCCGTATGTTCTGTTCCCCATGAAATCTTCGGTAAAGCGCATTTCTTTACTCCAATGCCCGTGAACTACGGGAGCAACATCGGTGCAGGGCAATGCTGTGATGTTATCACTCGCACGCTGCAGCGCGTCGAGAACTTCCTCGCTTTCGTCGCCTTCGATAACTGCCATTATCATTGTCAGCGCCTGATTCTTGGTGATATACTCTTCACTCATGGCTTCCATAACCTCCCTAAGTATTTTACTTTAACGATGTTCCCGACCTTTCCGGATAGATCCGCGAAAGGCTCGACAAACATTCCACCGCTGCCTATAACTTCCTGCGGCGCTGTCTGCCAGTCATACACGAACTCGATCACGCTTGTTGTCTTCTCATGTGCGTAATTTTCGTCCGGATCCCCGAAATCGTCCTTGTGCGCGTCCTCGATCGCGTGCTTGTACTCCGCATGGATCACCGGGATAACATAACCGGTGTCAAGTGTGAATTCAAAACAATTTCCGATTGCAAGCCCGTAGGCGGAAGCAAGCGCCGCGTGATAGTATTTTCTGCCGCCGATGACGCTGAATCTCAGACCCGTGCCGGTCTCCGTGCTGGTGCAGTCGTCCTCCTGCAAAATGAGCTGATCGCTGTTTTTTTGTGTGATCTTCCGGAAATCCATGCAGCGGTATGTGTTTGTTTTGCCCTCCGGCAGACGGTCGATCGTCCACGGCACGGATATTTTATCTTTGTCTTTTTCGAGACCAAGAAAAACGATCATTTCCGTTCCGTTCATTTTCGGCATTCCGAAAACCGGATAAACGGCAATGCCGTCGGATATCCACTACAGACCCGGCTCGTCCCAGATTATCAGATTCCGGCGGTCTTTGATAAATTTTGCTATGGTTTTGTAATTCATTCGTTTTCCTCCACTCCCAGCGCCGCTTTGAGGAGCATCGCGCTCACCCGGTTATATGCGAGCAGCTGCCCGTCGTAAAACTGGTATGTCTCCTCGCTCTCGCAGCTGTCTCTCATTCTCTCAACTTCTTTAGCGAACTCTCCGACTGTTTTCTGAATTTCGACAAGTACCTCGGTAATTGTGCTCATGCTATTCCCTCCTTGTTTATTCGACAAACACGATTATTGCAGGTTTCCAATAGGATTCGTATTTTTTTAGCTTTTTCTTGAAAAAAACCTCAAACTCCTCATCTGTGCCGTCAAAATGCTCATAGAGGTTGTCGTATAGATCCTCTTCAAATTTTGCCTTGTCGATGTAGTCCTCTTCTTCGTAAACCTCTATATGCTCACAGTCAAGATACTCGCCTTTGTACGCGTCTATCTTTGAGCAGGCACTGACCTGATCGCGGCAGAAATATTGACCCGCGAAAACCAAAAGGGGCAAACCGGGATTCTCTGACAAAAGTTTCCGGAGCTCTTCACTCGCGTATAACAGTTCTGTTGATCTCTCTTCATGTTCGCTCATGCTATTCCCTCCGCTGCTGCTCTCAGCTTGTCCGGCACGGTCAGCAGTGCCGCTCTGAACTTGTCTTTTTCCGCGCCTTCCATGCTGCCGACTATCTCGATCGCACGTGTGAACTGCTGCTGCACGTCCTCAAGACAAAACTTCAGCGCCTCTTTGCTTCCGGAAAGCGGAGGCTTTATATTTTTTTTCGCATTCGCCTGCAATTCGGCGTTTGCTACGGCTGCGGCTTCGAGCTGTTCCGACAACTCCGCGATCTTGTTTGCCTGCTCGGTCTGGATTTTGCCAAGGTCTTTGGCGTTCTTTTCGGCAGTTTCCGCCTGCTTTTTCAGCCTCCGGATCTCGTCCTCGGACTCCGCTTTCGCTTTTTTCTCAGCTTCACGACGGATATCTTCTTTTTCCTCGTCGGTCATGTCCGCGACAACGGGACGCTGTGCGTCGGTGAGATCCTGCTTTAACCGTGCTATCTCTTCCCGGCTCTCCGCGACCTCTTTTTGCAGTGCCGCTAATCTGACCGCGTTGTTTTTCGCCGATGCTTCCGCGTCGTTGGCTTCAAACCGCAGCTGGTCATTTTCGCCTTTGAGTTCCTTGATCTGCTCTTTCAACGCCCTGGTGGAGAGCTCCGCCGCCTGTCCGCTTTCGAGCAGCTCCGCTCTGTCGGTGTCGTTGAGCTGTGCAAGTGCCACAAGCTTTGTGATTCCGATCTCGCCGTACTTTTTCAGCCCGCTTTCACCGTAGGTCTCGAATGCGGTTATGTAGTTGCGTGCTGCGCGCTCTCTGAGTCCGACAGCCGCCTCGGCGTATTCCTCGAACGTGGAACTGTCGAGATACTTGTACAGCTTTCTGTCGTTGATCTCTTTGAGGCACCGCCCGACCTCGATCATTTCTCCGACCACGTTGTCAGCGTGGTTTTTCAGCTCCGCGTCGAGCCGGAACGCGTCCCGCTGCTCGACCTCTGTTGTTATGCTGTTTTCCTGCATTTTTTGTCCTCCTGTTTTCTGATTTGCTTTTTATGTGCAGCCGCCCATGTCAGGCGGCGGCGATAGTGGTATAAGAACTTTCCAACCTCCGGGTCGTACTTCCTGACGTTTCCGAATATCCCGGAAGTCTGATTTTTATATCCGTAGCACTGCACAAACTTCCGCGTTTTCGGGTCAACTTCGAGGGTAAACCAGCTCGCGGCGCTGCCTTTGCGGCGAATAAAAATTATGTTGGTTTCGCCGTCGCAGTGCAGCTGCGCATAGCCTCCGACGCAGTGATCGAGGTTTTCACCCTCGGCGGTGATCTCGCCCGGAGCCGCGGGTATCACTGCGACGATCCCGCCGTGTTCATATTCGTAGCCTGCCCGCAGAAGAGCGGCGCGGCGCTTTTCACATTTCGCCGCAGTCTCCTCGGAAAACGTGTATTTTTTCTTTCTCACCGCGTCGTCATGCGCCTCCGTGAGGTTTTCCGGAAACGCTGTGCGGGCTTCGTTAAGCGGCGCACCGATCGCGGCGCACGCTGCAAGATAGTCCCGGTAATACCGTGACCGGTCTATGCTGCATCGCTCTGTTGCCTGTGGCGACTGCTCCCGGATATAGGATATAATGCGCTGAGCCGGGAACGCCGGAAGATATCCGAGTATCTGCTTTATGATTATGATCCCGATATAGTCCTGGGAAACTATCGGTGCGAGCGTTTCCGGCTTGTCGGCGGTATGTATAAACCTGTCCGCCGCCATTTCCAGACCCGCCGTGCTGACGTCTGCCGGGTCAACCAGTTTCATCAATTCTATCATTTTCTGCCGTGCATTGTTCCGGGACAGTCCCCGCCACATTTTTTTCGGACTTTTCGCGCTGAAATCTATATGCCGGGTACCGTGAGAATATCCGGTCTTGCTGACACGTTCCAGCGCAAGGCGGGAAAATCCCGCCTTTGCCGCGAACTCCGTCACCGGTTCCTCGTTCAGACGTATGATCCAGTCTGCAAGATCGTCGATCAGCAGCGACTCCTCACGGATCTGCTGGTCGAGATACTCAAAGATCCCGTGCAGATAGCTGTCCCGCAGCACGTCGATATCGTGATACACCGCACGCGGAGCCTCCCAGTCAATGGATATCGGCGCGCCCCACGGATTGATCGACCTTCCGCATTTTTCGTACATCGGAGCAGTGCCGCTCTTGCGGAGCTGCACACCGTTCCACCGCACGCTGACGCTTTTTCCCGGTGTGAGTGTGGTCGTTCTCAGGTCATAGATGGTCGTTTTCTTCGCGCCGTTATATTCCCGCCACTCGTCCCAGTTGTCAAGAAAAATGATCGCTTCGTGCAGTATGACCCGTCCGAACTCCGGAACCTCCCAGGATTGCAGATAAAACCTGTCCCGCAGGTGTTTCTTGCCGTACCAGCCCTTCATGATCTCCACCGTCTCCCCGCAGCAGGGGCAGGCAGTGTATTTGACGCTCACGCGCTTGCCGTCATGCGTGACGTTATAGGTCAGGTGCGCTTTCTCGGCCTTGCCCGGGACAAATCCGTCAAACTGCGAGGACTCCCCGCAGGCGGTGCAAACTCCCGTGTAACCTTTTGTACGCTTGCCTGTCGGCTCCGATCCGGTCAGGTAATCTGTCTCGGTCATTTCGCGGTTCGGATAAACGAAATAGAATTTCCGGCAGTACCGCTCCACCGCGTCTTCGACAAGATATTCGGGTATTTGTGACAATTGCGTCACCCCCTCAGTCAAACAGGTCATCAAGACCGAGGTCAAGCGCCTGTGAGACGATCGGCGCGTCCGACTTTATCAGACCGAGCAGTTCCGCCAGCGTTTCTCGCGGGATATCCCGCAGGAAGTAAAGCGCCGCTTCCGCGTCCGAGACCGCCCCGTCTATCTTGAGATAATGCCGGGTGTGACTGTAGACCTCCACGTCCGAGCAGACCCCCGATCTTGACGCTTTCCGTATGTCGGAAACGATCTCCGACAGCTTGAAAACTCCGTCACGCAGTTCTTTGGCGGTAGTCTCCGCAAGCGCCTGATCGTGCATCGTATCAAGCTGCCATGCTATGTACTCGGTGATAGCTTTTTCGAACGCATCGGACGGGTTCAGTTCTTCTTTCAGTTTTTCAAAAATTTCTTTCATTGGCTTGTCCTTTCGTGTTTCATTCCTGTTTATTAAACCTCGCCGAAATATACACCCTGCCCGTGACGGGATTGACCGACGCTATCACGTCCATGACCTCAGCATTATATCTGCGTTCGAGGATCCGGCGGAGCTGTTCGGTCTGCTCCTGTCTGACTGCCTGCTGTGCCTTTGCCAGTTCCAGCAGTTCGGCAGTGCGCTTCCGGCTGAATTTGTTGTCGATTATCGTTTCCGTGGGGCGTTTGATGTTCCGTGTCGCGTTCCAGCGGTGCAGCCCCTTGCCCTGCCCCTTTGTCCGGGACTTTGCCATGTACTCCGCTATACGCTCACACCCGCGCTCTGCTGCTCCCGGCTGGATCACCGAGCAGTTGCAGTACCCGCGCCCGGTTGTCGGACGTTTGCCCTGCCATGCCGCTTCGATCTCTTCCCGGGGAACTCCTCCGGATATGCAGAGATGATGATGCACGCGGGTAAACTCTCCGTCCTCTTTTTCTCTACCGCCCTCGGTGACGTAGATCGCGCGGAACTCGACCCCGTGTTTCGCATAGACCCGTTTCAGACGGGCTATAAAATTCGCGAGCTGCTTCTGCGCTTCCGGAAGAGGAGGAGGCTTCCCCGCATACGTCGATGTCAGGTAATAATCCCCGGCGCGGAAGTTGTGAACGATCAGCTGCCGGAGTTGGTTCCGGGAGTGCCGGTCATTCGCCGCCAGAGTGTGCGGCGGTGATACCCGCTTTCGTTTCGCGTGCTTTGCGTGCGGCTCATAGCTGTCGTCCATGCTGTAGATGTCAACGTCGAGATAGCCCGCCCCGAACTTTATCTTTTTTTCTCGTATATACTTCACTTTATACTCTCCGTTAAATGATTATAAAATAAAATGAAAATCGGGAAAACGGGGGAAAAGTTAAACGCAGATACAAGCCCCGTAATGCGGGGAAATTCCCCGCAAAAATCGCGTCCGGGACTTGACAGGAAACGGAAAGTATGATATAATTATATTGTAACCATTTAGTTACTCCAAAACGTTATACTTTCCCTTGACTGCCCTGACCGGCAGTCATTTTTTTGTCTGTCTGTCATACGCTGCGGCACACCAGACGACGGACCCCGCAACGCGGTGATAGAGGCAGTGCCAACAGCAGGACATACAGACCATGCCGCTGAGAGTGCCGCACTGCACCCAGCTCCCTATTTTCGGGACTGCGCCGCCGCATATCTCGCATATCTGCGTCTTTTCCTCGTTCACGTCTTGTCCCCCTCATGTATCTTATGTATCAGCCACGCACGCAGAGCGTCTGTCCAGGCAATGACAGCATCGTCCATGCCGGGCTTGCCGCGCTCTTCCGAAACGCTGCCGCCGATCGTGATATACCGCGTCTTGATGCCCTCCGGTGTCTTGCGCATCTGGAGAACGCTCCGCGCGCCGGTGGAACACTGCCGGAACTCGAACCGGTCAGACCATTCGCCGGGCTGCTCCCGCGTGCCTTCCTCGATGATCTCGACAGTGGAGGACTGCTTCCGGGCAAGTGCCGCTATCTTTTCAGCTTCTTCCCGCGTGGAGTACCTCCGCGCGGCGTTTATATCATCGGTCAGCAGAACGCCGGAGAACCCGGCTCCCCGCTCAACGTACAGCGGCGCAGGTACTTCGTCATTGATAACGCGGATATAATAGTTAATCATCGTCTCCGCCTTCCGGAAACTCTCGGTGCCCGACAACAGCGTAGACGGTATGCTTGACCCGCTCATTGACGGTCTTATACATTTCACGGATTTCCGGCGCGTTCTTCGGGATATATTTGTACAGCGCTCTGAAAGTCAGTTGCATACCCGCCAGAATATACGGTAACTCTCCGAGATTGTAACCACTTATGAATCTTACAAACTGTTCACTGTACCCGCATACACCGCTGAGCTCTATTTTATTGACTGCAGCGTTGATATTTTGCATTTTCGCAATATCCGGCGCCGGCCCCGACTCCTTACTCGGATCATAGCCGAGAACCTCCGCAAACGCTTCCCGGCTTTTCTCGATAACGTGCTCACTTTTCAGTCTGTTCATTCTTTTGAAAGTCCTTTCTCCTTTACAATGCTCAGCAAAATTCTGTCTCCGTCCGGAGTTTCAACTGTGATATTTACATCATGATATTTTGAGCTGACATTCTCCTCGATCAGCTCCGTTCCTGCTCCGAAAATTCCGAGTGCGAACGCCCTCAGCTCGTCCCGCAGCGCGAACCATAGATTTTTTGCAGGCGCGTGCAGTTGCTGACTTTCCGGGATAGTCGCGATGCAATCCTTGAGACTATACGGCAGTTCTATGATCTCCGGTTTTTTATATGTTTTTTTCTTTTCTTCCGGCTTTGCCTGCTCTTCCCCCGGAAGGAAGATCTTCACATCACTTTCGACAACCGGCTCCTGCTGCTTCATCTCCGCTTCGGCGGCTTTCTTTTTTCTGTAACTGATGACAGCCATAATGCTGTTTATAGTTTTCGCCGGCATTTTGTACTTGTCCGCGATATCTTTGTGACTCATTCCGGCGTCCCTGTCGGCAGCAACGGCGTCAAGGAACTCGTCGGAATATTTCGGCGGTTTTTTCTGCAGCATCGTCTGCCCTCCGATTCTGCCGTTTTCGACTTTGCAGATATGCTCGATCTCCTCGGCGGTCTTTCCCTCGGTCTTGGTCATCATTTCCATCGCCCATTTGCGTTGACCGTTTTTCGCGTAATATCTCACGTACTCCGCGATCTCTTTGTCAGTTCTTGGCACGTCTGCACCTCCTCTCGATGTCCTCACACGTCAGGCAGCGTTTTCCGAGTTTTCCGAGTACGATCGGCAGCGTCATTGCCGCTATCAGTGCCAACGACACCTCCGGGAGCGTTTCAACCGTTCCGGCTGCCGCGATGAACAGCACTCCCGCCGTTACCGCACATAGTTCCTGTCTTTTTCTCATGTCCTGTCCTTTCCGCTGCTTCAAGCAGCACATTTAAAAATCCGGTGTTCCGTTGCCCCTCACGCGGGGAAAATTCCCGTGCGGCGGGCTTTTTGTCTTTGTGCAGTCTCTCCGGCTGCGAGACCGCCGTCATGATATAAACCTCATGCAGTTCTTTGCGACTTCCTCCGGCGGCGAGTACAGCTCCACGGGAGTCGTGTGCAGCACCTCGCAAATGTGGTCAAGATCGTCAAGCCGCATCACTATCCGACCGCTGAGCCAGTTTGATATAGTGCTTTCCGACTCGTTTACGCGCCGAGCGAGGTCTTTCTGCCGGAGTCCCCGCGCCAGGAGCATGACTTTGATATTTCGCAGGGCAACGTCCCGCGGCCTTGATTTCTTCATAAGCTCCTCCTTTTCACCATTCACAGGGTATTTCAAATAAGATCTTGTTTTGTCTGATAATAACATCGCCTATCGTGTCAAGCGTATATTCATCTTTGTTTTTTTCTTTCGCAATGCCGCCAATTCCTTTGCCGTTAGACCACCGACGCACTACCGAAGCGTTATGTAAAACAGTTATATTATCTTTTAACTCTAC
>JAGBLA010000065.1 GCA_017635675.1 Ruminiclostridium sp. | reverse complement strand
CTCTCTGTCTCTCTGTCCTCTCTGTTAAATCTCTAAAAGCTCTCTTGCGTTATCTGAGAAAATCAAATCTTTGTCTTTATCGGGGACATCGAGCTGTTGGACGAGCTTTATCTCGTCGGCGGGGTCGCTCCATGGGAGGTCGGAGGCGAACAGGATACGGCGGGTGCCGTGTTTCTTTACTATCTCAGCGAAAAGGGCGCGGTCGATATCTTTGGCAACGAAGGCGGTGTCGAACCAGACGTTCGGAAGCCCTGCCGCATAGCGGAGAACGTGCTCCCACTGATAGTTGCCGCCCATGTGCGCGCCGATTATCTTCAGCTTCGGGTAGGTCTCGCTGAGCCAGATAAGGTCATACGGCATGGCACGGTGTACCATGGGCGATACGGGGTCATATCCCATGTGGAACACCACGGGAAGTCCGAGCTCCTCGCAGCGCTTGTAAATAGGCTTGCAGTGCTCGTCAAAGATGAAAACTCCCTGATAGTCATTGTGCAGCTTTATGCCCTTGAACCCCATGGAATGTATGCGTTCAAGCTCGTCGAGCGCGTCGGGAGCAAAGGGGTGGACAGTCCCGAACGGTATTATGCCGTCACCGCTCACCTCGTTCACCCAGTTGTTGATAGTAGTCTGCTGAGTGGGCTTTGTGGCAATGGGCAGGAGCACTCCGAAGTCGATGCCCGACTTTCTCAGCAGCTCGCGGGCGCCCTTTATCGTGCCGTCCGTGTAGCACGGACAGTCCGCGGTCTCGGTGAGCTTTTTTACCACCCGCTCTGCAAGTGAATCGGTGTAGGCATGAATGTGTGTGTCGATTATCATTTTTGTTGTTCCTTTTTTTGTTCTTCTTTTCTGTTATTATCTGTTATTATCTATTATTCCTCTGCTTTGGTATGCTTTCCTATGATGTATGAGACAGCGAAGCCCGCTGCAAGCGCGAACACACCTATGAGAGTGTCGATGTTCAATCCGAAGCCCGGGGGGAATATCGCGTACAGCGAGCCTGCCACAAGTCCGAGAATGGCGGAGAATACCATGAGCCGCCAGCGCTTCAGCATGAACGTTATGAAACGCGCTCCGAGGATAATGCCCGCGATAACTCCTATGGCGGTGGGGATAAGCACCGTGAAGTCAAGCGCCTTTATCGACGCTATCACTGTGGCGTAGGTGCCGAAAAGCACCATGATGAACGAGCCCGAGACCCCCGGGATTATCATAGCCACGGCGGCAACGAACCCTGCGGCAAGATACATCAGGAACCCGAAAACTCCCTCGGCGGAAGCCGCGGCAGTCTCACCGCCCGCGTTTTCAAGCATGGCAAGCCCCACCACAAGCGCAAGCGCAAGCAGGAACGGCACCGCGCAGACGGGTGTGAACTGCTGCTTCACGGTGGCACAGCGGATAATGAGCGGGACGCTCCCGACGATGAGCCCCATGAAGAACATATAAGTCGCGGTGGGGAAGCTCCCGAAAAGCCACGTTATGACGAATGAGAACCCGACAATGCCGATGACCGCGCCGATACCGAAGAACACGAGAAATACGATGTTCTTCTTTATCTCCTTGAAATTGAGGGACAGCGCTCCGCACACCTTGTCATAGCAGCCGAAAACCACAAGCATGGTGCCGCCCGAAACGCCGGGGATTATGTTGGCGATGCCGAATACAAGTCCGTACAGCGCCGCGAGTATGTGCTGCATAAAGTCAACTCCTGTTAAGTTTGTTCATAGTCATTCTGATAAGCGCGGCAGGTACCTGCAGTGCGGCGGTTATCGCAAGCGCTATCAGAAGTGACAGTATATCGGGCGCTGCAAAGCCGAGAGCGCCGTTCACCACGGGAATGAATACTATCATCAGCGAGAACGCGAACACCACGCCCGCAGCGAGCCACGCGAAGGTCTGCGGTGAGCGGAAGGCATCAATGATGCTGTCCCTGCCGAGGTTCGAGATACCTATGAGAAGCATACCGAACACGAAGATAAGCAGAAATCCGCTCCGCGAAAGGTCGGAAAGCGTTTCGGAGCTTCCGCCCGAGGATATAAGATAGTATATCACCTCTGCCGCGCCGAGACCGAGCGCCTGAATGAGCGGGCGCAGGAAGAAACTCAGCCGCAGATGCCCCGAGCCGATATACACCGAGGGCTCGGTGAGGTTCTTCACATCATGGGTGTTGTCGAAGTACATGAAAGCCATTACGGGTACGAGCAGTACGCCGATAACGGAGCTTAGCACGGGGGAGATGATGAACTCGCCGCCGTTGAGCAGGTCGAACGCCGCGAAGAATATCATCGTGAGCAGGGCGGTGAGAGAGGTGGAGATACAGCGCTTTATATTGAGGTGGGTCTGGCGGGAGGTGGTAACGATGTCGGTGACGGTCTCGAAGCTGTCGCTGCCGACGACTACGTCGCTCTCCTCGAATGCCGCGCCCACAACGTCGGCGGCGATAGATACGCCGATGTCGGCAAGCTCAAGCAGGTCGCTGTCGGAGGCGGTCTCGCCGGTTATCATCACGACCTCGCCCGCTGCCTGTAAGCGGCGGATTATGTCTGGCTTCATGTCGGCGGTTATCCTTGCGAACGCGCACACGTCGGAGAAGTCGATGTCCTCGTCGGAGCGCAGCATATCGCCCGTGATGACGGTGCTGCCCTTTATGCCGACCTTGTTTGCCACGGTGAGTGCGGATTCGGGGCTGTCGCCCGTGGTCATTATCACCTTTATGCCTGCTTTGCGGCAGCCGATTATCGCAGCGGGGATATAGTCCTTGGTCTGATTTTCAAGAGCGATAAGACCCATGAAGCTGTACCGCACGTCGCTTATCTTCGCGGGTACGTCCGCGTCCTCGGCGAGCTTCGCGAACGCCACCGCAAGGACGTTGCAGCCCTGTTTGCCGTAGGACACCTGTTTTGTCTGAACGGTGTACAGCATATCCGCGGGAACGTCGCACAGCGGCAGCAGCTTATCGGGCGAGCCCTTTATGCACAGCAGTCTCGCACCGCCGACCGTCCACAGGTTGCCCGAGGCTCCCTCGGTCTCGTTATAGGGGTACTCCTTTATATGCTCGTTGGAGAGAAGGCTCTCGTTATCCACGCCGTTGAACGCCGAGCGGAGGATTATCGCCTTGTCGTAGGGGTCGCTGCTGTTCTTCATGCAGGAGAGCACCGAGACATTGGACATCATGGCGGCGTTGGCGGTGAGCTCGTCCGCTATCTGCATATTGCGCTCGGTTATCATGCCTGTCTTGTCTATAAGTATGCAGCTTGCGGCGTTGATATACTCCACGGTGCGGAGGTTTTTCACCCAGATATGCTTGTCGATGAGCTTCTGCGCGCCGCGTATGTAATAGAGCCGTATGAGCGATGCGGTCTCGGCGGGCAGGAAACACAGCGCGAAAGCCACAGTCGGGTAAACGGTGTTGTATATCATGTCTCCGAGGGGTATATCCACCCGCACGTTGATGAACATCATAGCGCCGATAGCGAGCATGACCGCGGACACGGCGGTGAATATGCCCGAAATGCGCAGGACGGTCTTTTCGAGGGTGGTGTAGTATTCCTCGGTCTCCTTCATTGCGCCGAACTCCTTGAAGAAGCGGGTATCCACGCCCGTACCCGTGACGCGCGCCACGAGCATACCCGTGACTATCTTGGTGCCTTTGTAGATACAGCTTCGCTTTATCTCCTCGTTTACGCTGTCGGAGCCGATTATCTTGGTAACGGGGGTCTTGCTCCCCGTGAATATGCCCTCGTCAACGGACAGGTCCTGTATTTCGAGCAGGTGCGCGTCAACGGGGACGCTCTCGCCCGCGCCGAGGATAATGATATCGTCGGGGACGATAAGCTCGCGGCGGATATTGCGTATCTCGCCCTCGCGCACTATGCGGAACTCGGTCTTTGCGCGGGCGCGCATATCGAAGAAGTATTTGTCGCAGCGGGTGTTCTTGACTATCTCGGTGGCGGCGAAAACTCCGCAGAGCACCGCGAGGATAATGCCCGTTATCATCTCGGTGTAGTCGTCGGTGGCGGTAACGCCGTGCCAGATGCTCACCGCCGCCGCCGCGAGCATGAGCAGGAACCGCAGGTTGAAGAACGCCCGCAGGGGCGAATAGCCCTTGGTCTTTTCGTCGAGCCGCGTATCGCTGTTATAGCCGTAAAGCCCTATATTCTCTTCGACGCGGGCGCTGTCGAGACCCGTGTATTCATTCTTGAAATCATATATCCTTGCCAATTGACACATTCCTTTCCGTTATTACGTTGGCAATCAAACCGTCTGGCTGTTGTTCCTGCCGCCGCGCGGGGGAGAACATACAGTGGCGGAAACCCTTTTTACTGAAGGGTACCTCTAAAAACCGCTTTGAAAAGAGAAAATGAGATGATTGCGCCAAATGCAAGGAAAGGCTCCGAAAGCTTGCTGACGCAAGGTGAGGAGACTTGACGAAGCAGTTGGTGCAAGCAGTTCTTTTTCTCTCAAATGG
>JAGBLA010000064.1 GCA_017635675.1 Ruminiclostridium sp. | reverse complement strand
TGATACTCTCGTTGCCGTTATGTCTGTATCCGATGCGGAAGCCTCGATATACCTTGTTATGGACAGAAAGCGCGCTCCCGATTCTCTGGGCGCAGACGGCGATCTCAGCAGCAGTATAGACAGTGTTCTCGAACTTCTGAACTCTTGATTTACGGAAAAACCCCCGCAGTTCATACTGCGGGGGTGTTTTTATTCTATAAGTGCGATGATCTCCTGTGCTTCGGGACTGTCAGCGGGGAATACGCTCAGCATTTGCGAGGAAATGACATACATAGTGCCGGTTTTGCTGACTTTGTTCACCAGCACAAGATATCTGCCGCCGACCTCCGCGGCGTGCTTCATCATAGTGATATCCATTGTCTCTCCGACATCGCCGGGAGATCTGTAGACCGTGATGACATTGCTGTCGTACGATGTCCGATCGGGAACAAAGTCTGTATTTATGCCGGTGATCTCGACCTCAGCGATATAGTCGGACTCTGCGGCAACAACGCTTATATCGTCAGATGTTGTGTACGCGGTACCGATCTTTCCTCTCTCGCAGGAAAGATCGTTGTCATTAAGGTATCCGATCATTTCGTCAGCGGTGGTGAGCCGTGCTCCTGTTTCGTCGTCCGAAAGGCTGTAATTGACGATATTTCCGCTGCCGTCAAGCTCAAAATACATATTGTCGCCGATATATTCCTCTCCGGTAAAGACGCTTGAAAATATTCTCAGCGGTATGATATAACTCGTCCCCGTTTTAAAATGTGGATTTTCGGTGAAGTATTCCTTTAATTTGTCTATGTCGTTTTCATAATATTCATCTGCGAAAATATCAAGCTTAAAGCTTACGGGAACTTCACAGCCGCTTATGACGTTTTCAAGGGTGAAGTTATAAAGCACCTCGACTCTTTCCAAGGAATCGCTTTTGGTCACGGTGTCGCAGCCCTCACATCTTGCCCGAATGAGAGAGCTTGCTTCCCGAATGCGATCGTCAAAGCTCATTTCAAAGGTCATGGCATTCGGCGATGATGTTGTGATACCGTCTTCGGCAGTCTCCTCCTCCGGCATCGCTTCCTCGTCGGCTGCCTCTTCCGCTGCGAAGTCATCGTCTGCCGCTGTATCTTCGGACACAGCCGCCGCGACAAAAACGTCACCTTCCGCGTACTTTTCCTCGTTTACCGCTTCCTTGGGGAGCTCCGGAGCTGTCCGGTTCTCGTCAGCCGAGTATGTGTCAGCGGCAGTCTCTGCTGTCGCAATATATATCACGGCTTCGTCTTCGGGAGCCTTTTCGGCGGCTCCCGCGGGAACATCTTCCGCGCCTGCGGCAGGGACATCGCCGGAAAGTCCGTCTTCTTCAGCCATTATCGCGTACATCGCCGCGCCGTCACTCTCCGTATTGCCGGCTGCATCGTCGGGAACCGCTTCTTCCATTGCAGCAGCGGGGGCAGCGGTGCTTGTTATCTGCACTGTGTCAAATATCCGCGCATCGGCTGCCGCCGTTGTTTCGGCTACTGCCGCCGCTGCCGCAGCGGCAGTAGTTTGGGCAGTTCCATAAGTAAACCCTTCCGCTGCGCCTGCCGGGACGCTCCCTGCCGTATCGGCGTTTATGCTGTTGCTCCTGCCGCCGCCGAAGCCGCCCTGGGACTGCACGAAAAAGAGTGTCCCGCCCGCCGCAATGGCAACAGCGGCAGCTATCCCCGCGTATCGGGTGACTTTCATGCGCAGAGGCGGCTTTTGGCGGTTCACTTCCTCGTTCATCATAGCCGATATGCGGTCAAGCAGCTCCGGGGAGGGCGATATT
>JAGBLA010000007.1 GCA_017635675.1 Ruminiclostridium sp. | reverse complement strand
GGCTAATTATCACATTTGTACCTTCATCCGAAAAAATGAACGAAATTGTCAGACACTTTACGATGTGGATATCGAAAAATTGCTTGGAATCGGTGGTTTATCGGCAATAAACCGTCACAATTGTGTACACATTTGAGACAATAAGGGATTGTTTATAGGGAGTGAATTGTCGGACGATTTGGGAATGGAGTTATCCACAAACTATCCCCAATTGGCTCTTGACTTATCCACAATAAAACGTTATTATATCAGTAGGGACGGTTAACCCGCGTGAAGAGCGCGCCGTTTTGAGTGGTTCTCAACTTGTCACTGAACATACAGTAAAAGGGCGTGGAGCAATCCGCGCCCGGCAAGCCGTATAATATGAAGGGAGAAATCAATGGACTTTGGAGCCATCACACAAGCTGTCGGCGCTGTCGGTTTCCCGATTGTAATAGCGCTGTTGGCTGCCTGGTATATAAAGTACCTGGGAGACAAAAACACGGAAACAGTCAACCGGATGTATGACTTGATCCTGGATATGAACGAGAAGCAAAACAACCAGCTTGACAAAATGACCGAAGCAATAGCAGAAGTCAATAAAAGCATCGCGGTTTTAAATGATGCAATAGCAAAGGGGCTGAATGAATGATAACTTATTATAAAGTGATACAGAATGCCTTACAAATCTACTACCAGCGCGACAAATACGCGTATTTCTACGCCGCAAAAGGGCAGATTCTTACGGATCCGCTTATGGATGCCCTGATAGCGTGTGAGCCTGAATATTGGAAACGCTATTCGCCCGATAAAATACTTGAAATCAAAGATTTCTCGCGCGGGCGCGTAGGGCTGGACTGTTCAGGTTTTATAAACGCTTGCACAGGACAGGAAAAGTACAGCACGGCTTACTACCTGGACACACTGAACAAAACAACCCCGGCGCTTGGCACAGAAGGAAACCTGTTGTACACGACACACGGCGGACGCGGGCGGCACGTCGGTCTTGACATCGGATACGGTTACTACTTATCTTTTGAAAAAGAAATGCAGTCTTGTACCTTTGGAAAGATCAGCGCGTATAGATGGGAGCATAGCGGGCAGCTGCGCGACGTGGACTATACCGGCGCGAAAAATTAAAACCGAAAGGAGAACAAAAGAAAGCATGTTTACCCTGGATGAAATTAAAGAAATTCTTGACGCGGACGACGCAACAACCTTGGACGGATACAATTTGATCCGCACGAACCTTATGACAAAATTGTCTCCCGCTATTACAGAAGTGGAAAGTCTTAATAGTCAGATTAAGAATCTGACCGAAGAAAATGACCGCCTGAAACAGGCAAACGCCACGCTCTATAGCAAAATCGAGGGGCAGATTTTAGGCAAGCCCGCCGACAAAAACGAGCGCTCCGGGGATCCGGACGCAACGGAAGACGACCTCGACGAAAAGACCCCGGCGGAAGTGCTGGAGGAAAACGTAAGCGCTTACATGGAAGACTAAAGCGCCTACACAGAATACAGTAAAGGAGATAATGACATATGAATCAGAAGAAAGCAGAAAGAGCCGTAAAAGTCTTTAACGATGCCCGCGCACAGGCAAGCCGGGATTATATCGGCAGTGTTCCGGAGGCAACTGTCTCTTTGGACTTTGCCCGCGCTTTTGCACCTATTGTCCAGTATACGCCGTTCATGAACGAATTTCTTAATTACGTCGTGAATAAACTTGTTTTTCAGACCGTCGAAAGTAAGATGTATGAAAATAAGTTTGCCATGCTGCGCCGTGAAGGTTTCCCGCTTGGCACAGACTACGAAAACAACTATATCAACCCGGCGCTTCCGCGTGCTTATGGAATCGAACTGGGCGACACACTTTTAAACCGCAAAAAGCCGGATGTGAAAACGCAGTATTTCCGCCGCAACAGAGAGGATCAGTTTTGGATTACCATTCCGGAGCCGCTGCTGCGCGGAGCATACACGCAGTGGGAGCAGCTGGACGACTTTATTACTGGGGCTATCCGCAGCCTGTATTCTGGGAATGCGATCAAGGAGCAGCATCTTGTAAAGACGCTTTTCGTTGACGGTGTGACACAGAATATTGTCAGAACACAGACAATTGCAGGATACGACGAAACCGGCGACGCTGCCGGGAGCGCAAATCTGCTGATTAAAGCAATCCGCGGACTGACTTATAACTTCACCTTCCCGTCTTCCGATTTCAACAATTGGCTTGCATACGCGCAGGCTCAGGGGATCCAGGACGACCGCCCGGCTATTACATGGGTAGAAAACAATGATATTCTGGCGTTTATCCGGACGTCCGCGCTTGTCAATGCACAGGTGGACAGCCTGGCGGCCGCTTTCAATTTGAATGAGGGCGACTTCCGAAGCCGTGTTATTCCGGTTGATAGCTTTAGCTACCAGAATAACGAAGGTGAAACGGTATCCAATGACAAGCTGATTGCTATCGTATGCGACCGCAAAGCCTTTGAATATCGGGACAACTTCACACAGGCAAGTGACTTTTTCAATGCCGCCGGTTTGTACCGTAACCACTATTTGACCGTTTTTCAGACTTACGGAATTAACGTGTGTGCCAACTCCGTTGCACTGCTGGCACCGTAACAAAACAAGCTGCCTTTCCTCCAACCATAGGGCGCGGCGTATTGCAGACGCGCCGCGCCCGCTTCTTATAATGAAAGGACTGATATAGATATGCAGCGCAGACGTGGAGAAACAAACCCCAACATGAAATACTATAACGAATACCGTAACAGCTACTACAACCCGGACGACGAAATCAACCGCCCGGGCGTTAACGTGAACTGGAAAGACATACAGCAGGGCTTTAGCCTGGTAGAAGCAAAGAACAACGAACAGGATAACCGCCTGGACGCCGTAGAAGCAAAGAACGCGGAACAGGACGAACGGCTTGATGCTGTCGAAGCGAAGAACGCGGAACAGGATGAAAGACTTGATGCCATCGAAGCGAAGAACACCGAACAGGACGGACGGCTTGATGCTCTTGAAGCCGGACAGCAGGTACAGGATAACCGCCTGGATGCTATCGAAGCGGAACAGACCACACAGAATGGGCGGCTTGACGCTATCGAAACGAAGAACGGCGAACAGGATCAGATGATTTCCGCCATCCAGGCGAAGAACACGGAACAGGACGCGGCGCTTGCACAGCAGGCGGAAGATATCGCAGACCTGGATACGCGCCTGACAGACGCAGAAGGGGATATTGACGCCGAACGCGCCCGGAACACGGCACAGGATGCGGCTATCGCGGACAATTCTGCACGTATTACCAGAATTGAGGACTACGGTCCCCGGATCAGTGTAATTGAAGCCGAACAGGTAACACAGAATCAGCAGATTGCAGCACTCCAGGCGAAGGATACCGCGCTGGATGCCGACATTGCAGCACTCCAGGCGAAGGATACCGCGCTGGATGCCGACATTGCAGCACTCCAGGCGAAGGACACCGCACAGGATGCCGACATTGCAGCGCTTGATAGCCGTCTGGATGATGTAGAAGACGCGATTGACACGCGCCTGACCGCAGTAGAACAGAAGAACACCGAACAGGACGCGACGCTTGCAAACCATGAAACACGCATTGCAGATAACACGGCACGTAACACCGCACAGGAACAGGCGATAAGCGACAACAGCGCACGTATAACCGCGCTGCGGCAGAACGTCAACAGTAACACCGCCCGCATAACCGCGCTTGAGGGTGAACTTCCCGAACGTACGACCCCGACGAATCCAGACGAAGCACGCACGACTGTTATCGGTGAAGTCGGAAATAATTTCACAGTTGAAGCAATGAGAGACAGTAACGGGGAATCAATGACATTAAGTGACAGCGCGAACAACGACACCGTTTCTGTAGGCTTTACCTCTAACGAAGATGGGGAAAGCATCTCTATTGGGGGAAAGAGTTATAAATTAGGCGGAATTAGTGATAACAGCGCACGTATAACTGCATTACGTCAGAACGTCAACAGTAACACAGACCGCATTGCAGCGCTTGAAGGTGAACTCCCCGTACGTACGACCCCGACGAATCCAGACGAAGCACGCACG
>JAGBLA010000063.1 GCA_017635675.1 Ruminiclostridium sp. | reverse complement strand
AGGCTCATAAGATAAAGCTCGATCATCTCCGGTGGTATGCGGCATTCCACAACACAGCACACCACCCGCACATACATCTTCTGGTGTACTCGACAGACCCGACCGAGGGATTCATGACCGAGCATGGGATAGAAATGCTGAAAAGCACGTTTGCAAATATCATATTCAAGGACGAGCTGAATGAAATATATCAGAAGCAGACTCAAGTGCGTGATGATCTACGCGCAGAGGCAAAGCGTAAGATGCAGGAGCTGTCCTCGGAGATACAGACCCACATCATCGATCCGCAACTCGAAGCGTTGATACATAAGCTCGCACTTCAGCTACAGACAGCGAAAGGCAAAAAGGTGTACGGGTACTTGCAGCCGCAGGTCAAAAAGACTGTCGATGATATTGTTGCAATGCTCGCCGCCGACCCTGCTATCAGGAAAATGTACGATGAATGGTGTCGGTTGGAGCTGGAGAAATATGCTACATACACCAGTGCTGTCAAGCAGTTCCCTCCGCTCCACGAAAACAAGGTCTTTAAACCGATAAAGAATAGCGTTATATCTGCGGTGCTGGAAATGTCCCATACGTTGAGTACAGCGGAGTGTGAGATCACAGACGATACCACGGTGCCGGATTTGGATTCCGTATCAGACATCGACATTCTTGTTGACGAGAATACGGATGCTCCGGCAGATGATACTTCGCCGATATCTCACGGCGGGTACTACGCCAAGTGGACGGACGAATACCGTGAAGCCAGCGACCTCATTCGCTCCGGCGAGGAATACGACAGGGCGTATGAATTGTTAAAACCCGAAGCCGACGACGGAAATGTCATTGCAATATATGAGCTTGCAAAGATGTATGACCGCGGATTTCTCGGTGCGGATAATAAAAATGCCGCCGAGCAGTATTACAAGACTACGCTCGCGGGCTTCATAGAGGTTGAAAAATCGGCAGACAAGATGAAACCGTTCTTCCAGTACCGCATAGGCGCGATGTACAATTACGGTCAGGGTACGGAGCAGAACTACACTGAGGCGTTCAAATGGTTTCAAAGCTCCGCCGCTGCCGGAAATCAGTATGCAATGTTCGCGCTCGGCAATCTCTACAACTACGGCAAGGGCGTGGACAAGGATACAGAGAAAGCATTCCATTGGTATCGTAAGTCTGCGGAGAAAAACAATGCCTTCGCAGCATACAAGGCGGCGAAGATGCTTAGGAATGGCATAGGGGTTGAACGTGACACGGAGCAGGCCGAGAAATACTTCAAGGCAGCCTACAATGGTTTCAGCCAAATGGCAGAAAAGGCGCGGGACAGCAATCTGCTCTACGATCTGGGTGTGATGATGCTGACCGGAAACGGATGCACACCCAATGTCGAACGCGGCATCGCTCTGCTCGATGAAGCAACGATCACAAATGAGAATGCCCGTTATTATCTCGGCAAGCTGTTCCTCAAAGGCGAGTATGTATATCCGAACCCTGAGCTGGCGATCAAGCTGTTCTATACCTGCGAAAGCCCATACGCGCAATATGCTTTGGGAAAGATATATCTCGATGGACGGTATGCGGCTAAAGATCTTGTACTTGCGGAAAAGTATCTGACGAACGCTGCGGAGCATGAACTTGACTTCGCGGAATACGCTCTCGGAAAGCTATACCTCGATGATGAGGTCAGGCGATACGATCTCGCAGAGGAATACTTGAACAGAGCCGCGGAACACGGCAACAAGTTTGCAATGTACCGTCTGGCAAAGCTGTATCTGAGCGGAGAGGTTCCGGTTAATGCAGAGCGAGCAGTCGAATTATTGCAGAAAGCAGCCGACAAGCTGAATACAGCGGCTTACGCTCTCGGCAAGTTATATTTGTTCGGTAAGGAAATTCCGCAGGACAGAGAGCTTGCCGTTTACTGGCTGACACGCGCATCGGATATGGGCAATGAGTTCGCTCAGAGCCTTCTTGAACATTTGGATATATTTGAGCAGTCCCAAGTAAAGAACGCGTACATGAATATGCTGCTGTCACTCGTTCGGCTTCTGAATGAGAATTACAACAAGACAGACCGAAGCGTGAGAATGCACATCGACAAGAAACAGCGAACGGAAATACACAGGAAGAAACAGGCTCTCGGAATCAAGGAAGATCATACGATCAGACTGGGGTGATATATTGCGTTAACAAGGAAAGACATTTACTGTTATGACTTACAGCACAGGGCGGTTGCGGTGTACTTGTATCTCTGTGACCGTGCGGACACTGACGGGAAGTGCTTCCCGTCAGTGTCAACGATAGCGGCAGACTTGAAACTGTCAAAGAGTACGGTCAAACGCGCTCTAGCAGATCTTGAGTCTGCCGATTTTATTAGGCACGAAAGGCGGTACAGAGTCCGAGGAGGAAACTCCTCGAATATGTACTACATT
>JAGBLA010000006.1 GCA_017635675.1 Ruminiclostridium sp. | reverse complement strand
CAGCAGCGCCGGAAATAACCACAGCGGTGCCGGATACGTTCGTCACCGAGATCAATACGTCTGTTCCCGCAGCCGAATCGACCTCGTCGGAAAGGACGCTTCCGGACGTCTTTAAAGATGATACCGAGGTCAAGAATATAGAATTGAAGGAATATACACCGGACTATGAGATATATGACTATGCTTCGGCGCACGGACTGACATTTCCGTTACAAGAGCAGGCTGATGTATATAACGCTGCATACGCTTTTGCGGAGCATTCTCCCATAAATGAAGAAAATCAGGATCGTGAAGGCTTTTTCACGGTGTCGGGTGCCAGAAGATACGGGAGACTTACCGGATATACCTTTGACAGCTATGACACATACCGACGGACCATCTTTACTCCGGTGGGAATATACAATGTCAGAGCGGAAGAATACCTGAAAAACGGAGAACTGTTCTGGAATATGGGTGAAAAAGGAGTCCCGGGGTACGAGACGCAATATAAGATCATCTACTCCGACGATGAGCAGGTCATAGTACGTCTTGATGCGAAGCATGGTGAAATGTTCGCCAACGTCAAAAACACGCGGGAGGTCAACTACACGATACTGCTTCTGACCGAGGACGGCTGGAGAGTCGATCTTCTCCGGGATCCGCAATTATTTTAAGAATATGCAGATATGATATAGGAGGACAATATAGTGAGATCGGGATCAAAAATTTCCGCTGTTGCCATTGCAGCAGTTCTGCTCCTTACGGGCTGCAACAATGGAATACCTACTCCTGAGAGTGAGAACGTTACAAGGATAGCGGATAGCACTGTTGTCGAAGCTGCAACAACCGACGCTGATGATCTGTCGGTTGCATCAAGTATAACAACATCGGACAGCAGCGTTACCGATAACACCGATATCTTTGAACAGATAACCGATACATCTATGCCGGATCCGGGCATAAGTTCAATGTATGGCACCTATCTTGTTTTCTCTTCTCCTTGGAAACAAAGAGTTTCGCACGTATTGCTCCCTTTATATAGTGAGCAAAAAGAAAGAGGTTCGAAATGGGTAAAAAGCAAGGAAAGTGTACCCACTCCATACAATCTATACAATAGCATGAGTCTTGTAAGCTTCTGCCGCGATCTGGATATCCCTTGGGAGAGCATTGAAGATAATGTCAGAGCGTGGAACGGCTCAGTAAGATATCCTGCCGGAACTCCGCGCGAGGAATATGAAGATATCGAACGTTTTACCGAAGAGGAATTGGCGGCGCTTAAAACCGGAGATGATGAGACAATAGTCAAACTTCTTGCTTCCGATTATTCTATCGTTGTCGGCGAGAATGTGTTCTCCCCAATGTGGCTTTACTACCACACTGTTGATGATTATAAGACTGCGGGGATTGCGCCGAATACAATGTACTTACTTCTTGAAAAATATTCTAAATTCGACCTTACTGAAGAAACCTCGAATGCCATACACTCACCACTTGAAAGATATTCCAAATTCGACCTTACTGAGGAAGCATGGAGAGCATTCCGCAAAAAGCTTATCCTGTATGCTTACAGCGAAACGTGCCCGGATAAAGACAGAATATATACCTATGAGACAGATATTTCCGAGCCTCTCGGAGATGATGCTTTCAGGATATTTGAAGAATTTTTCTATGGAGAATGGGAGTGTATAAGCAATTATGAGAACAGCGTTCCGACTTTTGATATGACCTACAACGGCAGCTCGTTCCGTTTCGGAAGGATATTGGGGGTATTCGAGACCGATGAAATATATGTTCTACATTACAACAGCGGCGGCGGTACGCTGGAGTGCTACGTTATAGAGAAAAGCGCCCCGGAAACGATGTATAGTACTGATGTTCTGCCAAGCCTCGGGGGAATAGAAGAAATCAAGCTCGGGAACGATGAGCCGATGAAATATGTAAATCGAAAACCTGCCGCTGCGAAGCTTAAAACGGGTATTCTGAGCATACCGGGGCTTACATATCTGTTCCATATATACGGCAGCGATTTTGAAGACTATTATCGTGAGATCATAGACCGCGACGGCTATCAAAGCATAAGGGAAGATGAAGAACTGTACCTCGGCAACAGATATGTTCTTGACAGCTTCATACAGTATCTTGTCGATACATCGAAGGATAGTGTGACAATCGCGCTGCCGTATGTTCACGACAAGCAGGAATCGCACCAGACAGCTGTATATTACGAGCTTACATTCACGAAGGACGCGAACGGTGAATGGTCGGTGGAGTATGCCAAATCCGAAACATATACAGCCGGGTACTCATTCAACGGAGTAGAGATTCCCGACGAGCTTATTACAGAAGACGGAGAGAATTATATTCGCGCTTCGGCGTCTTTCGTCGTATCTCCGAAAGACGGAGCTCTTTTCCTTGTCAAAAGCGGAGATAAGCTAAACGGGCTTGTTGTAGAGGAATGCAGCTCGACCTTCTTCAAAAATGAGGATAATACTTTGACATTTGGAGACCAGCGGGTAATTCTTTCCGGCGAAACGAAGGTATCGGGTACCATACACATATACGCAGATCAAATTGATGATTATTGGAAAAATGGAGCTATATACTTTATTCCGGTTGATGAGAGTTTCCCTGTGTTCTTCTCCGATCATTACGCTGAAAAGAAAGTGGGAAACGAGTTATATATCGGCTCGATATTCAAAAGCTCCGGTCTGTATGTAGGCGATGAATTTGCCGACGCGCTGAAGAACTGTAACGGAAAGCACATTACCGTAACACTTAAAGATATCGAAATATCAATGGCGGTAAACGAAACCGATAACTCTAAGGCAACATTAATGGCTATCGAAGGAATGTAAAAATGCCCCTCTCGAAGTTTTCTTTTATGCGTGCCTCGTGCACGCTTTTGGAAAACTTCTTCGGGATTTCCTTGTCCCGCAAGCATTTATACAAAACAAGCGCACGAATTTAGGCTCGTGCGTTTGTTGAATTTTTCCAGAATATACGCTATAATATTTTTGATAAAAACATCCGGAAAAGTGTTCGGTTTGCGTCCGAAATATTGACTATATTAATAGAAGACATTATATGGGAGGGCAAAATGACTGACGAAAAGATCATAAAGCTGTACTTTGACCGCTCCGAGGACGCGATCACAGAGACTGACAGGAAGTACGGCGGCGCGTGCAGAAGCGTGGCATACAACATTCTCGGCAGCCATGAGGACACCGAGGAATGTACAAATGATACATATCTAAAAATGTGGGAGGTCATTCCGCCGAAAAGACCGACAAAGCTCGGTGCTTTTGTTGTGTCGGTCGCACGCCATATCGCCCTGAATATGTACGCGGCAGCCAACCGGATTAAAAACGGCAGAGGTTACAGCTCCGTGGACTTCGATGAGATAGCGGAGTGTCTTCCGGCTAAGGAGAGCGTTGAAAGCGAGATAGATGATAAGACTGTACTTGACGCGGTAGAAAGGTTCTTGACAACGCTGTCCCGTGAAAAACAGATAATGTTCGTTCGGCGCTATTATTATGGAAGTACATACGGCGAGATCGCTGATGATTTAAAGACAAACGAGGACAGGGTAAGAATGACCCTTAAACGGATACGGGAAAATCTCCGTAAATTTCTGGAAAAGGAGGGCATAGAGATATGAGACGGGAAGAAAGATTTATGAACATTCTCGGCGGGCTTGACCACAAATATGTGGAAATGGCAATGCCGAGTTCCTGCGGTCACAGCATTGTCGGAGACAGCGGAAATGTTATAGAGATCAAGTCAGTGGAGGATAATATTGAGATAAGCAAGAAAGACCTCCGGATATATTGGATAACCCGCGCGCTCGGAATGGCTGCGGCGCTGGCTCTTGTTGTGGGCGGCGGAGTATGGCTGTGGAAGAACTGGGATAAGATTTCGGTGAGCGGCAATGAAAGTAAGGGAGAGGTAACGAGCTCAACGGAGATAGCTACAAGACACGATATTTTGATAACACCTGAGGAAAGCGTTTCCATTACTGTTGAAAGTAATATCGACGACGGAAAAATGATAAAGCTTGTATGTGACGAGACCTACATTACCGAGGACGGTAAGACTGCATTTGATGCACTTAATACCCGCATCGAGCTTTGTGATGAAGACGGAGAGGTTTTAGCAAGTTCTCGTTTGCTTACAAGAGACAATATAACTGTTTGGAACGACGATATTGTTATCAAATTCAGCAAGAACAATTCCGGCGGATATTGGGGTTTGGTGTTTATTCCTCTTTACGACGGCGGTTATATGATGACGCCTTATACTGCAACAGAAGGCGGAGGTTGGATCGATTTTGACCCATATAATATGATTTCCGTGACAAATCCCAATGAAATATCATTCTGGCAGACGGAGGAAGGAAGAGTTACAGGTATCGTAGTCAACGGTAAGGATCATTACTCGCTTAATGACACACCGATATGTTACGATGACGAAACGCCTTATGAGTGGCTGTATAACGGTCTCGGAGCATCTTTGCGCCTTGACCGCGATATAGATGATAGTAATCGCTATGTAAGCGTTCGAATAGATGAATTTGATTTTGGCGACTATGAAGAATACAATTATGCGGTAAACCCCTCCGAGAATGCAACTGTGTCGGTGCGTCAGCAAGGGAGCGAGACAATACTTGCAGCGACACCGCTGGTCACAAAAGGCTATAATAAGGAAGGCTGGAAACTGCAATATGACGCTAAGGGCAGCTTCAATGTCCTCACGCATACCATGAATGACGGAACTGTTGTCATAATTGTGGGAATACCGCTGAACAAGCGTTTCTCTGTATCTATGTACGCATATACCGACGGAAAGCTTGAACTCATTCCCAATCTTTTCTTTGAGACCGATATGCCACTTGAGGATATAAAGTGTGATCCCGACGGAACAATAACATACAATGAATTGTATAAAGGCAGTAATAAAATAAAGCTCGACACACATACCTTGTCGTGGTCGGAAGCCCTGTCAGATGCAAACAAGGCGGCAATAAACGAGCTTAAATTTATGGCAGGCGCGATAACCGGCGATGTGGATTTCTCACTGCCGCTCGACGAGAGAATGAATACATTTCTGAAATATCAAGATGCTGATATCTTTGGAGCAAACGTGCCCTCGTCATACAATACGATTGTCCGCTCGGTAACGGACGGAGTTGTTCAGAGTATCGGGTATGTTTACGGTCACGACACCTGCATAGATATCCTTGATAACAACGGGAATCTGTGGACATACTGCACACTTCAGGACGAAACGTATGTAAAAGAGGGTGACAGAGTAAAAGCCGGAGACAAGATAGCCGATACGAACACGGGTTTCCGGCTGCGATTCAACACTCCGCAGGAAGCTGAAACGCTTGTAAATCCAATGACCGACTTGTATGATGAAAAAGATGCCGTGCTGAAATCAGGCGAGATATTACCGTCCGACGAGCTCTCGGAGTTCAGCACCGACAACACTATTACCCGCCGCTGGATAGGCTGGGCTGATGAATGGGCGCAAAGCCACAATGAAGAATACAAATGGCATACAACAGGCGAATTTCTTGACAGCCTCGGAGTTGAAGGTCTGAAGGAATTATACTGCAAAGGAAAATTCCTGTCATATATGACTGTTACTGACAATTTCTCCGACATTGACGGCTGCAATGACCGTACTGATAAGGCGATAGTTTCCATTCCTGTTCATATTCTGAATGGCATCAGCCAAAGAGATTATGTTTCAAGCGGATTTGACTACGACAGTTTCTATTCTTCATGGGTCGATGTATTTACAGAGGAATGGGCGCTTACACTGTTAAATCAGCATCCTTACACTTTCCGAAGATATGGCGATGAACTCTATTATCAAGGCATAGCCGCAGGCGGCGATATTTCGCTTGTACATACGGAATATGAGCTTGTAAAACAAACAGAAGATGAGATAGAATTTCTGTCTGTCGGATATCATGTAAAACCTGGAGAACCGCCTGTATATGACCCTGCACTCAAAGACACCTATGAACGTAAATATATCAGATATCGCTTCGTTAAGACCGGTGACGGGTGGAGAATAGCTTACTCCGACACATTCTACAGCTGGCGATGATCGCTGTGTAAAGATCGCTCCCTCAGCATTTTTATGCGGGGGAGCCTTCAGCTTAGTTTATGGCGAGATAAATTCTTTTTAATCGTACTGAGAAGGTGTGAGGGCAGCGTGTCCGTTTTCTCCGATATGATATTCCAATATGAGTCCGTCAGGCTGAGTGCAGTATACAGTCCCATCCTCTCCCGGAGAGATACTGGTGCTGTCTTTCACAATAACTTCAAGATAGTCTCCGTCTGCCTCCAAGCGACGCAGTATCGGATCTCCGTCATATAAATAGAATGAAGTCAGATAACTCCTGTCAAATTCACTTTCCCACAGCGGTAGCCCGACAGCTATAAGTATCCTGCGGTTTTCAAGGTTGAACAGCTTTACGAGCGGTTCTCGCATGGCAGTACAGCTGTAACCGCTAAGACCGACCATTCCGCTTGCGAAAGGGCATGAAGCCCGCACTTTCCCGTCCGGAGCGCGAAGTGTAACAACAGCGGACCGGAAAGACAGCGATTCTCCTACTCTCAGAACATCTCGCATCTCCAGTTCCGGCAGCAAGCCTTCGTAGTAGTCGGGTGTGTCTCCCGTGTATGTTTTTGAATCTGCTCTTTCGTAAAAGTAAACTTCTCCACTACGGTTATAAGTTACCGACCATTCTCCGCTTTCGTCCTTTGTGAATGTGAGTTCATAGTACACGGAAGTCTGGTTTGTGTCGCGGTTGTCATGGACATAGGGCAAAGCAATAGTCACGGAGTTTTCCGACATATCGACAAGATATCTTCGGTATTCATCGGCTGTATAACCATAGCTTATATACAGCGGCTCATCTTCACTTATGCTCTGATAGCCGTCACGGTCAATTACGGCGCGGTAGTATTCCTCAAAATCACTGCCGTACAAATGGAACAGATATGTAAGTCCGGGAATGCTCAGGTCGCCCGGTTTCAGCTCCGCTGCGGCAGGCTTGCGATTGATATATTTTACCAGCTCATCGTCACCGAGCTTTATTTCTTCTATACCTCCGAGACTTGTGAGTACATCTGTGTTATACATTACATTCGGAGAACTTTTCTCGATAACATAGCACTCCAGCGTTCCACCGCTGCTGCTGTAATGGATAACATATATATCTTCCGTTTCAAATATCCCGAATAATCTTCCGAACTTGAACGAGGTGCCGCCGTAAGTCATATCGAATGTTGCGTTGTGGCGGTCATATTTGCCTGCATATTCCCATTCTCCGCAGAACATATCCTCAAATATCCTGAAAGCATCACCTCCGAGGGGCTCGGAAACATCAAGCTCGTAGGTATATACCCGGTCTTTTTCAGGGTACATTTCGCTGTAAGCATAAAGTATCAGCTTCCTGCGGAATGCTCTCCAAGCTTCTTCGGAAAGCCCGAGTTCGCTGTACTTTTCAAGCAGTGAGTGCATGGAATACGGGTCTATGCCTACTGCTTTGTAGTCCTCAATAGTGTGATAGTAAAGCCACTTCGGGGAGAACACATTCTCGCCGACAACGACAGAATATTCACTTGCAAAATGCTGTGCTGCCACACTGTCGTCAGCATTTTTTATAACTGCTATATCCTCCTCGTTGTAGATGTACGATGTGTTGTTCAGCAGATTGATGGTGTTTTCAAAATGTTCATTTATTGTCTTTATGGCTTCTGTGATCTCATCATCTGTCAGCTCCATAGTCCTTGCCATGCCGTAAAAGTTCGGGCTGTCATAAAGCGTATATGGCGTTTCAATGCCTTCCACCAGTTTTCTGTATTCGTTCTTTTTTTCGTAGTCAAAATGGACGATTTGATCGGCACCAAAAAGCTTTGCCTGCCACAGCGAATAAAAATCAAAGTTTCCCAAAGGGTATTCCATGCTGTCATACGGCTCCGGCATAGATGTATCTGTTATCTGCTCGAATAAGTTATCATCCTTTGTGCCGCTTATATATTTATTATACATAAAGAATTTGACTTGATCATTGGGTTGTTTACGCAAATCAAAGCATATACCTGTTTCCATCACATCCCATGAGCAATATGTGTCATCGGAAATATCAGGCTGACCGAGCATTTCTTCCAGTTTATCCTTTATGTCTTCGTAAACCGTATTTGCGTCGGTCTCACTTTTAGCTTCTATAGTATAATCAACCTGTGTAAGTCCTCGGGTGACACTTACCACCGCACCCATATCGGCATTATATGAGAAAAAAGGCATATTTTCATAAATATACAGTATTGCTTCCTCCGCATTTTCCGGTACCTCAAAAGGTGTTATTGAGCTTGGCTCTGCTCCGCACGAGTCTTTCATGGTATCCTTGACCTCGTCGCCTGTAATCGTGAACAGAAGTCCATACATATAGTCATTTGTGAGCTTCCATGCAGCTTCCATTCTCGGAGTGACTTCATGACATGTGATCTCGTAAGAAGAGCTTGTTATTGCAGTATCGCTTACTGTAGTAACCACCCCCGGTCTTTCATTACCGCTCACCGCTATCTTATCCCAGTTCTGCACCAGAAGAACAACCGCACCGACTATCAGCGCGACAACTGCCGCCATACCGAGCGCACGGGTTATCCAATATATCCGCAGGTCTTTTTTGCTGATCTCTGTACCGGTTTCCACAAGTGTTATCGGAGCTGCGGCAGCAGCACTATCCGAAACTGCATACTTTCCGGTACGAGGCATAGCTTCTTCTATAAAACTGTCGTCAAGTCCGCCGAGTATATCCATTACAAGCTCTTCGCGTCTCATATCTCTATGCCCTCCTTTTCAAGATAACTGCGCAGCTTCTCCCGTATTCGCCGCAGTGTTACTGTGACATTTCCTTCAGTTGTGTGCAGTTCCTTTGCTATATCGCCGTATTTGCTGCAATAGAAATAGCGGCGGACGAACATGATACGCTTGT
Source organism: Ruminiclostridium sp. (assembly GCA_017635675.1). Taxonomy (GTDB): domain Bacteria; phylum Bacillota; class Clostridia; order Oscillospirales; family Ruminococcaceae; genus Ruminiclostridium_E. Next base: position 121 of record JAGBLA010000006.1, on the reverse strand, counting down.
CCCTCGGGAGCGTTTGCAGAAAGCTCTCGACAGCTTTCAGTACCGCGTTTCTGTCAGCTATACTTTCCACATTCTCGGAAACCGGCAGGAACTCCGATATCTCATCGAAGCTTACCGTGTT
>JAGBLA010000062.1 GCA_017635675.1 Ruminiclostridium sp. | reverse complement strand
TTGAGAGAAAAGGAGCTATCCACGCCGTCTACTGCGTCAAACCTCCTAACCGGGCGTCAGCCCGGCTTCGTCGGCTTTCCTTGTATCCGACGCGGCTATCTCATTTTCTCTTTTCAAAGCGGTTTTTAGAGGTACCCATATGATAATATGTCACACATAGACCTTTTTATTATCTTACAAGGGATATCTGTCAAAAGATGATATTCAGAATATCTGCTAAACAAGCGCACAGGTTTCGGCTCGTGCGTTTGTTGCATTTTCAAGAAAAAAGCGTTATAATGTTTTCAGAAAAAAATATTTGAAAAAGTGTTCGGTTTACGTCCGAAATATTGACTATATTAGTAGAGGGTATTATATGGGAGGGCAAAATGAACGACGAAAAGATAATAAAGCTGTATTTTGACCGCTCCGAGGACGCAATCACCGAGACTGACAAAAAGTACGGAGGAGCGTGCAGGAGCGTTGCATACAACATTCTCGGCAGCCGTGAGGACACCGAGGAATGTACTAACGATACATATATGGAAGTGTGGGAGGCTATCCCGCCGAAAAGACCGGCAAAGCTCGGTGCTTTTGTCGTGTCGATCGCACGTCATTTAGCCCTTAATATGTACACAGCTTCAAACCGGATAAAGAACGGCAGAGGTTACAGCTCCGTGGACTTCGATGAGATAGCGGAGTGTCTTCCGGCTAAGGAGAGCGTTGAAAGCGAGATAGATGATAAGACTGTACTTGACGCGGTAGAAAGGTTCTTGACAACGCTGTCTCGTGAAAAACAGATAATGTTCGTCCGGCGCTATTATTATGGAAGTACATACGGTGAGATCGCTGATGATTTAAAGACAAACGAGGACAGGGTAAGAATGACCCTTAAACGGATACGGGAAAACCTCCGTAAATTTCTGGAAAAGGAGGGCATAGAGATATGAGACGGGAAGAAAGATTTATGAACATTCTCGGCGGGCTCGATCACAAATATGTGGAAATGGCAATGCCGCGTTATACCGGACAGAATGAAGCCGATGATACCTGTCATATCGTCCTCGATACTTCCGCAGAGACTGTTGAGATCAGCAAAAAAGATGTCCGCAGATATATGATAATGCGGGCGATCGGTATGGCGGCAGTTGTCGCGCTTATAGTCGGTGCAGCTGTTCTTCTGGTGCAGAACTGGGATAAGATAGCGGTGAGAGAGCCGGAGAGACCGGGGGCTGTTACAAGCATGACCGAAATCTCTGAAAGCACTGCGAGTGTCGCTGCCGCAGAAAGCACTGCAAACGATACCAATGATACTATAAGCGATATAACAGAAGACTATACCGATGCTTCTGAATGGGGAATAACGGCAGATATCATCAAAGCCGACAAATACGGGATAAGCTATCGCGTCAGCCGGAGCGGAAGTGACCGTTATGAGGGAGATATTAAATATTCCGACGCTTACTCAGTCGAAAAAAACATTGACGGAAAGTGGGAAAATGTAATAACCCAACATGACGATAATCTCGGAAACACATTGCCGTACTACGGTCAGAACGAGCATAAACGCATATACGGTATAACGCTTGAACCGGGAAAATACCGCTTAATGTTGTTATTTGACGGATCTGCGGACAAATCAGAGCGCTATCCCGAAACAGCAAAGATGTATCTTGAATTTGAGATATATCCGTCGAGGCAGACCTTCGATGTGAAATACTATTACAAGAACGACCTTGCAGGAATAGCGGCAGGATATTCTCCCGCGTTCCAAAGACCCTTTGATATGTACGCGGACGGCACAGGCTGGGAATGGATAGGAAACGCCGAATGTAAGGATCTCTTCGCAAGTGACCATGATAAATTCCCGAATGAAGTTCCCGCCGAGCTTATTGCCATTCTGAAAAACTATGCCGACGGCGATGACCTTAAACCCGATCTCGGAGGAGATCTTGAGCCCATAACCAAGCGATACATGATACTCTCCGATAACGAGGCTTACCCGTCCGGTGACGGTATCATATCATACCGTATCGGATATACGGAGGACAGCGATTTCCTTATCACCGTGGATACCGATACAGGCGGGTTGTCAGTCTTCCGCGAGAACACAGAATACACTGCCGCAAGAAGGGTAATGGAGCTGCTTTGGGCAAATTACGACGACTCGTTTGAAGTGTTTGCGGTGCTTGACAGCGACAACGGCGAGCGGGTGGAATATCTGCTGATCTGCGCGTCGGACAACCTCTTTGTCATAGGGGAGGAGGAGAGATACAACGCGCTTGAAAGAGTGAAGTCGCTTCTGTCCGAAAACGGTCTGCTTGACGATGATCTCATAAAATTTACGACGCCCGGGCAGCTCCGTGAAACATGGATACCTGTAGAAATAATCGATGATACCGGCAGGCTGAACGGAAGTATGATAAGAGTGGCAGACCGCGTTTTCCGCCTTGCAGATGATATGGACATTGAGGAATATGAAAAATTCCTCAAGGATAACGGAATGATCGCTCCCGACGCGCCGCGCAAAGCGGTGTTCGGTCTCGGAGAGGCTGTAACGCCTTATAAGGATCTGCTCGACATTCTTGATATCGGCGTAGGTGACAGCCGTGTTCTGCGGAATTATAGACAGATAACCGATGAGATCATAGGATCCACGGGAATAGTCGCCGATACCGTTGAAGTCTGGGTATATGACAAGGCTCTGTCAGAGGCGGTATGGAAGACAGTTCATGTCCGTATGCTTCAGGAGCTTTGTCCGCAGATAAAGAAGATAGACCTCGTTGTCGGAAGCGAACCGGACGAATACAAGATAATTATCCACGCGAACACGTCAGATCAGGAACTGTTAAAGAACAATGAAGCGTTCAAAATGTTCTATGATCGTGAGTTTACGGAATTTACAGAATAGGAACAGTTCCCTTACATCATACTTCTCATCTGCCTGTAAACTCCCGGAAATGAAAAAACAAAAGTAATACAGCCCACGATCGGCTTGCTTATGCCGTTTGTGGGCTGTATATACTTTTTGTCTTGTAAAGAAGTTTCTTCCGGACGCTTTGGATTTTTGATAGCTCCGGACAGCGAGGGCGGCGGACGCGCCGCTGCGAATTGCTTCGCGTTCTTTTTTCGGAGTTTGTTTTGATTACAATAGTTTATCCAAACTCTGAACAGCGAGGAAGAAAAAATCCGTATAGAAGATATCTTCCATACGGATCAGGCGGGCGCCTTCGCGCCCTGTGATTGCATTAAAAATATATCCAAGCTCTGAACAGCGAGGAAGAAAACCCGCCCCTTACCGAAAAGTAAGAGACGGGTCAAGCTGGCGCCTTCGCGCCCTGGTGGGAGCGGGTGGATTCGGACCACCGAAGCAAAGATGCAACAGATTTACAGTCTGCCCCCTTTGGCCACTCGGGAACACTCCCATATTCAATTTTATAATGCCGGCACATGACCGGCATTAATTGGAGCTGGTGGACGGATTCGAACCCCCGACCTGCTGATTACAAATCAGCTGCTCTACCAGCTGAGCTACACCAGCGTTTCGTAAACTGCTTGATTATTATATCATACACCGATTGATTTGTCAAGTACTTTTTTCAAAAAAATTAATTTTTTTTGTTTTTCGCGCTCAGATCCAATATTCCGCAGTCTCGGATTCGATAATTATGTGTCTTGTGCTGCCTCCGGTCACAAAATCCGCCTCAAATTTCTGGATCCCGGTGAGAGATGACACGGTATGCTTTTTCATAGCCGGGAGACTGTCCGCGATACTGCTCTGACCCTCCATGTTCACACTGTATCTTCGCACACCGCCAAAGAAGATGTCACAGTTTCCGCCTTTTTTCAGCCCGAGCACAAGGTGTGCATTTCCTCCCTCTGTCCAGTCCTGATAAGAGCAGCCGCATAGCGTTGAGCCGGTAAGGTCATGTTCTTTGACAAGCTTTTCAAGCCCGCTGCCGCCGCCATTCTCCGCCTGCGCGAGAAATTCATCGAGCTCCGCGCCCGTACAGGTGAACGGGCTCAGCAGGGTCTTTGCCATTGATATCTTTGTATCATGGTCTGAGGAACTGAAAAAGCTGTCACGATGCGCAAACATCACCGCTATCCTCCACTGTCTGCGAAAACCGCGGCTGTCCTTTACCCTGCGCCATTTCTGCCATTCCTCACCTGCGCCCTTGACTTTCTTTTCCTGAAGACGGCACATCTCGTCATATATATCATTGGACACTCCCGCAAGCACCGGGCTCGAAGTCATATCTGCACAGGCGGGATCCGGGAAAGTCGCGAATTTCGCCGCGAGTATTGCTTTATGCAGAGCCGAAAGCTCGTTGAAATCATCTATCTTCATAGAAACGCTCCTTTTCGGGACATAAGCTCCCGCGCACTGCCGCCGGTCTTGACGAGCGGCTGTAAATGTGATATAATAACCAAATGATACAGGTGAACCTTATCAGTATTTTAGCGATAAATGAGGGATCATTACGGAAAAACAGCCTATCTGCGCCGCGATACATGACATCTCCGGATTCGGGAGATGCTCTCTCGCGGTGATAATGCCTATAATATCGGCAATGGGAATACAGTGTGTGTCGGTACCGACCGCTATACTCTCAACACATACCGGCGGCTTCGACGACCTTGTGTTCCGCGACACTACCGATTTCCTTTCGCCGTGCTGTGAGCATTACAAGCGTCTTGGGATAACCTTTGACACTATATACAGCGGATTTCTCGGCTCCGACGCGCAGGTGGACAGCTGCCTCGGCTTTTTTGAGACGTTCCCGGAAGCCAGACGCATCGTTGACCCTGTAATGGGCGACGACGGAGAGTGTTATAAAACCTACACTCCGCAGCTTGTGGAACGCATGAAAGAGCTTGTGCGGCACGCGGACGTCATAACCCCAAACATGACGGAAGCCGCTATACTGCTTGACGAGCCGTACACCGACACTGTTGACCGTGAAAAGCTGAATGAAATGCTGACGCGGCTGTGCGAAATGTCAAAAGCCGCCGTCATCACGGGAGTAAAGCTCCGCGGAGAAGGTCACGCAAACGCGTTCATGTGCCGCGGAAACAGTGTCCCCACAATTATCGGCTGGGAGCCTGTCCCCGCGTCATACCCCGGCACGGGAGACATCTTCGCATCGGTAATGACAGGACGGCTGACGCTGGGCGATACGATGCATTCGGCAGTAAGCGCTGCCACACGATTTGTAAGAAGTGCAGCTGCGGCTACCTTAAATAACGGTCAGCCCACAAGAAACGGCGTTGAATTCGAGCGCGTGCTCGGAGAGCTGCTATTATGACGCGAGCTGCGACATGACGAGCTTTTCCGCCTCCTCCTGCGGGAGCGGGCGTCCCCAGATAAAGCCCTGAATATAGTCACATTCTATGCTTTTGAGGGTCTCAAGCTGGTCATTCTCCTCAACTCCCTCGGAGATAACGTCAAATCCCATGATATGTCCTATGGAGATTATCGATGCTACGTATTGCTTAGACGATTCGCCCGCGCCCATTTTGTCAATGAACGACTTGTCGATCTTAAGCAGGTCGGCAGGGAAGTTGTGCAGATAGCTCATCGATGAATACCCGGTGCCGAAATCATCAATGGCTATCATTATCCCCATGTTTTTTATCTCTTTTATACGATCGAGCGCTTTTTCAGCCGAGTCTATCATTACAGACTCGGTTATTTCTATTTCAAGGTGATTCGGAGTGATGCCGGTATTTTCTATTATTTCACGCAGCTCTTTCATGAACCCGTTTTTCATCAGATGCCTTACCGACACATTCACGCTTAACGTGATATCCGCGTTTGTCCTTTTGATGAGCTCGCCTACAAATCCCGCGGATTTTCTGAACACGGTGCTGTCAACCTTGTCGATAAGTCCGACCTTTTCCGCGACGGGTATAAACTCACCGGGGCTTATGATATTGCCCTCGGCGTTCTTCATACGCGCGAGCGCTTCAAATCCGCGCAGCTTATGGGACATATCGAACTGGGGCTGGAGATTGAAGAATATGGTATCGTTGTCGAGCGCTTCTCTTATCTCGCGCTCTACATCGAGCGTATGCTCAAGCTTTAACAGCTCGGGCGTAAAATGCATAATATGGTCGCTGCTGTTGGTGCGCTTGACTTCGTTCATGGCAGCGTCGGCACACGCGAAAAGCGCGTCGCCGGAATCCGCGTCGGCAGGGAACTCGGCGTACCCGAAACTCGCGGTAAGGAAGAAATCACATTCGTCCTCGGTTATTTTCGTTTCAAGCGCGTCCTGATAAAGCTTTAGTGTCCTGCCGAGCTCCTTGTCCGAGTAGTAGCCGCGGATCATCAGCGAGAACTCATCGCCGCTCTGACGGGTGATGAAATCGAGGGTACCGGTGCTGCCGGAATCGGCAAGACTCTTCCACCTCGACGCTATCTCAATAAGTACCTTGTTGCCTGTATTCTGCCCCATGGTCTCGTTTATGCTTTTGAAGTTGTTCAGATCGACAGACACTACCGCAAAGCGCTTCCCTTGTTTCACAAGGTCATTTACAAGCTCATTGCCGGCGAATCTGTTAGGGATACCCGTAAGTCCGTCGGTCACTGCCTGGTCGCGGATCTTTTTCTGATATTTCTCTATCTTCAGGTTGTTCGCATGGATTATCACAACGGACACGATAGTAAACAGATTTGTGAAAAAACCGGGGATACTCGCTGCGGAATGCTGCACGAATACATTGACCAGTATCGACGGGAACTGTATAAGCAGTATGATCATCGAAACAATAAACCCGACCTTATCGTAAAATACCACCATGAATATTGTACAAACGTTCGCGATCGATGAGAAAACGCCTGTGAACGCCTGCAGCGGAACAGATGCTCCGTTCAGAGTGATAACGATATCCGACCGTGAAGAAAGTATGACAAGCACAGTTGCCAGTATGTGAAGAATGATGAATACCACTATCGTCGCGTATGGTGTTCCTCTTCCTGCCTGGAGCTTTTTCAGCGTTTTTTCTATGTTTTTATTGTTTTTCGGTGGTGCAGCGCCTGTTTTCATTGGTTCCTCCATATTATTACGCCCGCGATAGCTTCCCTGTGAGGGCTTTAAAGTATCTACACACTATAATTGTATCATATTTATGCAAAAATGTCAAGTTTAACATGGAAAATATACGCAGTTTTATAAAAAATCACAAAACCGAGCTGTGCGGTGATCGCGTTGTCCGATTTTTGGTGCAAAAGTAAAATGTATCAGAGACCGATCTTTCGGATCTGAAAAGCGGAGACTGCGCAGACCGTATGAACGCACGCGCTGCGGATCATCGGAATAACTTACATCATGCCGATAACGCAGGACACGGGAAGACCGTCGCTGTCAACAACAGATCTCGGATGATCATTCGCTGTCATAATGCCTTCCTGCGAAAAAAAGTGTGCTGAAAACTCAGCACACTTTCATTTTATTCTTCGTCAAACAACTTTTGCGTATCGGAAACTGCTCCCGCAGGACGATCCGCATTGAGATTTTTATGGAATGGGACGTCCTTGCTGATCCCGAAAATATCCTTGATAACAGGTCTTACGCAAGAGAATCGATGTAGTTGGTGAGCCACTCTCTGTCATAGAAGTGTTCGAGCTTGGAAATTGCATAATCCGGCTCCGCACCCTGGTCAACGTCATAGAACGAACCGTTCTTTGTGTAGCTCAGGCGGAAGTTGCTGGAAATGTTCATTACCGCGCCTGTTGCCGTGGAGATAGTGCCTACCGTG
>JAGBLA010000061.1 GCA_017635675.1 Ruminiclostridium sp. | reverse complement strand
GCACCGGCAGGAACTCAAAGCACAGCGTTCCCAGCGACATCAGCAGTGCTCCCGCGATGAACGAATCTTTCAGCACCGAGCGGCAGCGGTCATAGCTGCCTTGTGCGTAGTTGTAGCTTATCACCGGGACAATGCAGGTCTGCAAAGCACCGAGGGGAATGAAAAAGAAGGTCTGCCACTTGTAATACAGACCGAGAACCGTCACTGCCTGATCGGAAAAGCCCGAAAGTATCAGCTCCAGCCCGAATATGTAAAATGTGTACGCAGCCTGCATCAGAATATTCGGCATTCCCATGTGGTAAATGCGGGCTGTGTATTTTCCGAATACTTTCAGCTTCGGCGGTTTACGGCAACCTCCGAACATCACCACAAGCGCCGCGACTGTTTGTCCTGCTGCCGTGGAGATCGCTGCGCCCGCAATGCCGAGTTCCGGTATCGCACCGAAACCGAATATGAGCAGCGGGTCAAGCACGATGTTTACGACTGCGCCCAATATCTGTGCCACCATTGGCAGCTTCATCTTTCCCTCGGCTTGCAGCACCTTCGTCCATACGCTTTCGGTGAACAGTCCGAGGCTGAATACGCACACTATGCGTCCGTAGGTCACAACATCACCGATGACCGCCGCGGAGCTTGTTGACAGGCTTGCGTACAGCGGCATCAGCGCCCCGAAAACTGCCGCAAACAACACCCACATTATTACTGCAAGCGGTGTTGCCATTCCCGCCGCATCACGGGCGTGGCTCTTTTTGTGCAGTCCGTTGAAGAATGACATCGCGGTATTTATCCCGACACCCGTGCCGACTCCGAGAGCTATCATAAGCAGCTGGAGCGGGTACACTATCGAAAGTGCGGTCAGACCGGTATCGGAGTATCTGCCTATAAAAAAGCTGTCGATTATGTTGTACAGCGCCTGGATGAGCTGTGCCGCCATTACCGGCGGTGCAAGACGGAATATCAGCTTCCATATACTTGTGCTTCCGAAATCGGGAAGCTCACGTTTTGTGTGTTTCAATTTATGCTCTCCCACACGATCATGATATTATCTCCAACACTCCCATAGATCCGCGCAGCTTCGTGACAGTATGTGTGAGAAACTCATAATTGCCCTGAATATTTGCCTGCGCTGTCTGATTATCGGAGATGTAAGAGTCTGTAATGTGCCATTATTTTGTTATCTAATTGTACTCCCAAAAGGCGTATTTGTCAAGGGAGCCGGGCGATATTAAGCGGCGTTATCTGCATTTAAAGCAGTTCGGAGAAATGAAAAGTCCGCAGCCTGGACTTAGGGTTCAAGTTGCGGGCTACCCTATTAAAGACGGAGGCAAGAATTGTTCAATATTCTGCCTGGGATGATTATTGGAATTGCTTTATCAAACATAAACATTGGCATAGCACAATGAAGTCGTGGAATCTTATACTAAACAAAGATCTGATTGCTGACGCTATACTTATCAAATAAGAATTTATTGGAAACATATACCTGATTGCATACGACTTACAGATAAAATGCAATATATTATATTTTAAGTGCGATAATTGATATTAACAACCAACATATTGACTTTTATCTGAAATTGTTGTATAATAGCCTAAAGGGTGATGAAAATGAAAATAGACAACAATTTACCTGAAAAGGCTGTTACAAGCGAATTGTCGGAGCGGTTAAAGCAGTACCGCATTGATTATCCGATGAAGCGGACGGAGCTTGCCGAGAAAGCTATGGTATCCGTCGGAACTATCGCAAGATTTGAGAACGGGCAGGATATAAGCCTGTCAAGCCTTGTTAAGATACTGAAGGCTCTTGATCTCGGAAACAATCTTGATTTGCTCATACCCGATCCGACAGAGAGACCTTCGTTTTATGCCAAAACCACTCAGAAACGAAAGCGCGTCGGAAGAAGCAAACCTATTAAATCCGATTGGAAATGGGGTGACGAGGAATGATCGAAACTGCGGAAGTATATCTATGGGGAACTCGTGTCGGCTATGTTCATCAGGGAGCTGGTGATGCAGCTGCGAGCTTTGAGTATGATAAGGATTTTCAGACCAGCGGCATTGAGCTTTCTCCGTTCAGAATGCCGTTATCTGACAGAGTTTATTCTTTTCCGGAACTGAGCCGTGTTGACGCATTCCGCGGTATTCCCGGGCTGCTTGCCGATTCGCTGCCGGATAAGTTCGGTAATGCCGTCATAGACAAGTGGCTTGCCGTACAAGGACGTCGATCGGGTTCTTTTACCGCGATAGAAAGGCTGTGCTATACAGGAAAGCGTGGAATGGGTGCTCTGGAATATTTCCCCTCGATAAGCCCTGATTTTGCAAATGACGAGATAGATGTCACCGAAATGACTGCGCTTGCTTCCGAAGTTCTTTCCGGGAAAGAAAATAAATCACTTTCTGATAAGGCTGCAAGCGTCGCACAGCTTATCGAGATCGGTTCCTCGGCAGGCGGTGCAAGAGCAAAGGCAATCATTGCGTGGAATGAATCAACAGGCGAGATAAGATCGGGTCAGACAGATGCGGGAGACGGTTTTGAGCACTGGCTGATAAAGTTCGACGGAGTTGCCGGCAACGGAGATCATGCTCTTGCCGACAAAAAGCAGTACACACTTATTGAGTACGCCTATTTCCTCATGGCACGCGATCTGGGAATAGATATGAAGGAATGTCGCATATACGAAAAGGACGGTCTGAACCACTTTATGACAAAGCGCTTTGACCGCGAGAATGGGCGTAAAGTCCATATGCAGACACTTGCAGCACTCGGTCATTTCGATTACAATACCCCGAATGTGTGCAGCTATGAGACCTATGTTGATTTTGCAAAGCGTCTCGGCATCGGTAAAAGCGGCATAGAGCAGATATTCATAAGAACCGTGTTTGCAGTCAAAGGCGGGAACTGCGACGATCATGTCAAAAACTTCTCATTCCTTATGAACCGAAAAGGCGAATGGAGACTGTCGCAGGCTTACGATATTACATTTGCATACAATCCCGACAACAGGTGGATATCCCGACATCAGATGTCGATAAACGGAAAAACTTCCGGTATCAGCGATGATGATCTGATGAGCTTCGGAAAAACGATAGGTCTGTCCGCCGAGTTTTGCAGGAAGATCATAGCCCGAACTTATGATGTTGTTTCAAGCTGGCTTGAATATGCCTCGAAATGCGGAATTAACGAGGAGAGAACTGCCGAGATACAGAAAGGAATACAGGAGGCACAGAATTGACCCGGAAGCTCCGACGCAAAATATCGGATCTTCATAGAAATGGCTGACCGAAAGACCTGCCGGCATATCACCTATCACTGCATGATGCATTGAAAGCGGAACTTATTTACTTTCCCCCTTGAAATATCCGTCATGATATGATATAATTAAAGTGTTATTTGCAATTTCAAAGGAGGATAATTTTATGAAAAAAATCCGAGCAATGACGGCATCCGCCCTTGCAGTAATACTTGCAGCTGCAAACTGCGTTTCGGTCAGCGCGGCAGGAAAAATCACCCTCACCAAGGATGACATTGTGAACGCACTCAATATCTTTGACGAAGAAAACGGCAGTCAGTCCGCGGTCAAGCGTCTGCCGACCGTAGATGTTTCCGGACTTCCATCGAAGTTCGATTTAAGAGATGTGAACGGAAAGAACTATGTCTCCCCTGTAAAGAATCAGGGTATGTGGATGACCTGCTGGAGCTTCGGCGCTACCGCGGCTGCGGAATCGAGCATTGCCTACGAGCTCGGTCACGACTACAATGCGGAAACAGGAAGTGACGAAGACAATTTGTTCGACCTGTCGGAAAAGCATCTCGCGTGGTTCTCCTATGTTGCACTTCCGGAGGATTCAAAGGAATATCCGTCGCAGGCCGGAGAAGGCTATCATTTTGACTTCACGAGTGAACCCGATCCCGCCGCTCTGTCCGAAGCAATTTATAAAGAGGGCGGCTATATGAACTACGCTACGGCAATGTTTTCTGCCGGCATGGGTCCTACCCTTGAAGCAATAGTTCCTTATGAAGAGACTACTGTAAATGAAAACCCGGTCATAACTCTTTATGTTTATGAGATGACAAAGACCGGTGACCTCTCGTGTACCAAGACAGAATATGATTCATCAGAAACATCTGTCGAAGAACTCAGAAAAGAATGGTTAGAAAAGGGGTACACAGAAGACGCCGTTCCTGAAGGCGCAAAGTTTGCATATATGTTTGTTTCGTCGGGGATCACACATATAGATGTGACCCCGGAGCAGCAGGAACAGATGAATGACGAGAAACGCTTCATAGCTTATGTGGACAACTCCACCGCCGACTGGACACTTGACGAGAGTCAGCGCTTCCTGAGCTTCTATACCCTTACTGACGGCAATATGCTGCCCAGCCCCGCTCTTAAGGGGGAAAACGGCGAATATATCTTCAATCAGGCCGGCGTTGACGCTATAAAGTCCGAGCTTGTGAATGGCAGAGCCGTTTCGATAACATTCCTGGCGGATCAGTCAAAGCCCGGTGATGTACTCAATTTAGACGGAGGCTACATAAGCCTTATCGACAAGGACGGCAGCAGCACGACCGATCAGAATGCGGAATACTGGGCACAGTACACATACGACAAGGAGTATGACCCCACAGATAAGAACTCTGTGAACAAAAAGTTACGCATGACTCATGCCGTGTGCATTGTGGGCTATGATGACGATTTTCCGAAGGAATACTTCAACGACCCGAACGGAACGATCGGCGGCAACGGCGCATTCCTGGTAAAGAACAGCTGGGGAACCCGAATACTGGACGACAACGGAAAGGTGATAAACACATGGGGTAATGCAGGCAGCGGTTACTTCTGGATGTCTTACTATGATCAGAGCCTTGATTTGCCCGAAAGCTTTGATTTCGATACAGAGAAAAGCTTAGAGAGCTTCAACATTGATATGTATGACTTTATCCCTAATTCCGGACTGAATTCAAAGTCGTTTGACGGCGATGTGTATATGGCGAATGTGTTTACCGCGCAGAACAACTGCACGGTACGCTACATAGGTCTTGAAAGCGCGGAGGCTGACATTGACGTTGAATACACTGTATATCTGCTGAACGAAGACGCCAAAAGCCCTGTTGACGGCTTGGTTTTCGCCGAAGCTGCCGAGCACTATAATTATGCCGGATATCATGTTGTGGATATCGGTAAGACATTTTATCTGCCGAAGGGTGCAAGGTATTCCATTGTAGCAAAGGCTGATGCGGACGGAAAGAGCGATCTGTTCTATGCCGAGGTGTTCAATGAACATGACATTTCGGGCGATCTTGACCCGGCAACCAGCGGCTATGATGTGAATATAAAAGGCATTATAAATCCCGGCGAGAGTTTCGTGGGAACAAGCCTTGAAGACCCCGATGCATGGATCGACTGGTCTGATGTCACTTCCGAGATGAGAGAACGCAGCCTTGAATTTGTCCCGCACGGCACATCATACGACAACTTCCCGATCAGAAGCTATCCGCAGACCGAGCCCTTTACGATATTCAACCTGAACGCTGAAACGGAAAAGGAGACCTATAAAGCCGGTGACAAGCTTACGGGCGTAGTTATGGTGCAGAACAACAGCGGTCTGGATATTTCCGGTATCATTGATCTGATGCTCACTGTTACTGTAGGAAGTGACGGCGAGAGTTTTACACTTGCTGAGATAAGCTCTCTGGAGCCCGGCAAGACGAAGGAATACACCTATGAATATACCGTTACAGAAAAAGATGTTGCGGCGGGTGAAGTAACAAGCACTGTGACCGTTAATTATAACGATGAAGCTATCGACTACGGCGCGCTGTTCGGTGAGTCGCTCACATTCACGGTAAAAACCGAGGGCGGTTCTTCAGCGGTTGACGCGGCTGAAGAAAATAACCCTGCAACGGGCAATGAACTGTTCTCTGTTGCAGTGCTTGCCGGTGCGGCTGCAGCAATTGCTGCTGTAAGCAGAAAACGAAGATAAGCAGGACCTTTGTTAATAATAACACCGTCGGTAATAAAGCATCGTGAAGGGACAGACCGGTACAAACGGGTCTGTTTCGACAGGTGATCTGAAGCTCCCTCTTCCCGACAGGGAAGGGGAGAGGCAGAAGACAGATCCATTATATTCTAAAAGCACTGTCTGCAGATTAATAAGACTATTGTTCAGTATCTTCTTAAACTGCAGATGTTTTTTATAAAACGGAAAAATTTGTGTTCACAGAAAGGAGCCTTACATGAACATCAGGATAGATTATTCGATCAAAGCGTCGAGAACGGTCGAAGGTTTTTTTCAGCATCACTGCGAAAGGAATTTGTTATATAACGGGATCACTCCAAAGACCTGTGAAGCTTTCGGCCTGAACAGATCTTTTGTAAAGGGCGGTGCTGTAGCTGCGAAAGCAGGTGATAAGTGGGAAACAGAGGTCATTGAACATAAGATACCGAAAGGATATCTCAAATTCAGAATGGCAGACAAGAAATACGGCAAGTTCGATGAAGCATCAATGAAAGACCTGTTTGTGAGCACTTCTTCCGAGGTTGAAACTGATAAGCAGACCCGCTATATATACCAGGGGCTTCTCATTGAAACTGACACCTTCCGAAAAATGTGCTACAAAGAGCTGCCGAAAAGCTGGTATAATAACACCGATCCGTATCTTTACGTCCACATGGCAAGAACATACCCCGATCTTATACGGCTTTCATGGGATGATGAAAAAAACAAGGTCATCGTATCTGTGGTGGACTGTAAGCTCGCCGAAAAAATGCAGCTTAAGCACAGGGCGCAGATATCTTTATACGTGCGGCTCCTTAAGTGTATGTTCGAGGAATATCAAAGCAAGGGAATACTTGCGAACACCGTAGTCGATACAGAGACCGCTTATCTCTGGAACAGGGGACAGGAAACGGAGAGACCGTTCTCTGTCACTGACATCGACCCGTTCATCGACGACTTTTTCACGGGATCTCTTCCGGCTGTTCTGCAAAAAGTTTATAACTGTGTGCGGGACGGAAAACAGAAGGAGCTGAAAAGCTCCTTGTATATCTGCACTTCACAGACTTGCGAATGGTGTGAGAATTTTCATCAGTGCCGCAGAGAGCATGAAGAAAAGGGAAGCATATCGCTGCTGCCGTATATCTCGCAGTACGCGCAGGAGCACGTTCGTGCGATCGGCGCTCCCGATACGGTCAGCGGAATAATGGAATATATCATCGATCCTGCAAACCGTGAACGTCTGACCGGCAACCACAGCTGGGAGAAGATACTTGAGGACGAGTCTGTGCTTGAACTGCATGAACAGGCGCGCCCGTACGGAGATGTTCTGCCCGAATATCGCTGGAAAGCGAATGCAAGGTCATATATATTGCCGAGCTGGCAGAGCAACACACTTATACTCACCGCTCAGAAAGATGTCGGGACAGGGTATGTTTATGCGCTCGGTTTTTACAGCAATGAGAGAAGTACTTCTGTGGGAGCTGACGGCAAGATACGATCGCAATATCGACCCTGTTATGATATATTCGTTTCCGAAAGTCCGACAGAAGACGCATACCTTGAGAACGCGACACATTTCATATCTGCGCTTCTTGAAAAACTGTATCAGCTTAAAGATATGAGAGTCCATAACACAAATGCAGCACTTATCCCTGCCTCGTTCCAGGCTTATGTTATGGACTCCTACGAACTCAAAAACCTGGAGGATATGCTGTACGACCTTATAGATCGTGATACGCTTGACGAAGCTGTCCGCTGGGATGCTGTATCGCTTCTCCTGTGGATACAGGGAGACCGCATAGTATCAAATTCCGATTCCCAGCCGGAAAAAGAGATCGACCACCCGATACTTGTAATTTCTCAGTCGATAAGAAGTCTTGTATTCCTGCCGCTTACGATAGCTTATGATATCCGCGGAATAAAACAAACACTGAAAGTATTCATTGAGAATCAATACTTATTCAGAAAAGAAGACAACAGTTTCTTTGAAGCGATTTCCAATGCTATACCGTCAGAGGTGATAAACGACATCTGGAACGGTGGCGGCAGCGTTACAATGGAGCTTATGCACCGGCATATCCTCAAACGCTTTGTTTACAGTATCGGAATACTGACGAAGCTGCAAAAGGAGGGACGTGAGAGAAGAGCACTTGTGAACAGCGCCGGCATACTTGAATTGCCGAACAAAAAAGAGATGTCACCGGTGCTGCTTGCAAAGTGGGCTTTTGAGGTCCGCAATGAGGCGCTTCTGGCATATCACATGATCCGTTCGGAACGCATGAAAGATATAGGAGCCGCGCTTAACGAGGGCGGCATCATCGAGGGCAGGCTGCTGCAGGCAGAAGATCGGAGGGACGGATCTTATACAAATACATTTATCAAGCTTGAGTTCGATACGCTCGGTGATTACAGAGCGGCAAGGTGGTTCTCAGCGATCGCGGTGAAGGCGGACGATGAAGGTCTTAACGCTTTGTACAGCTATCGGGATATAGAATATGCCAAGTCGCTGTTTAACGGAAGCGGCTATGGGGATAATATATCCGTTATCTGCTTTCCTGAATTGAGCTCCGAAAACGGCAGAATGATCATGAAGGGTCAGGTATGCGGTACCACGGCTTTTAAAAATAAGCTTAAACAGGCGTATAATGCGCATAGACCGATGAGGCTCTATGTCTGCGAGAGATACACCGATATCAACAGCAGCAAAACATCGGATGAGCTTATAAACCTTGGTCGGCACACTATACTTACCGGAGAAACACACAGGCTGCTTCTGCCGGATCGGCTGAATAAGCCGACAGGTGATATTTACAAAAACGACTGCGAGGCTCTTGACAACTACTCCAAAATGGACGGCAAACGCTTTACAGAGTCCCAGAAAAAGGCTTTCATACATCTCTATGAAAATACTCTTACCGTACTGCAGGGACCTCCAGGCACCGGAAAGACCGATTTCATCGCGCGGACGGTGATAACACTCTGCAGGTTCTTCAGGAGCAAACGAGGTCGTAACCTTCGTGTTCTTGTAAGCGCAAATTCCCACCCCGCTATCGAGAATGTTCTGTTCGGCGTACTGAATAAATTTGCAGCGGAAGATAACGACATCGACGTTATAAAAGCAGGCAGATTTGATAACGGCGCAGATATCATGACAGTAAACGGTCACCGGCTTCCGAAAGCCGACGAGGAGTTCATTGTCCTAAATTATCTCAGACAACCGCAAAAGCCTGTAATAGTCGGCGCTACCAACTGGTCGTGCCGCTATATCAAAGACTTCTCGGGAACATTTGATGTAATAATATTCGATGAAGCTTCTCAGGTACGGGTAATGGACGCGATGATCGGTCTCATGCGCAGCACGGAGGAAACGAGATTTCTGCTTGTCGGTGATGACGATCAGCTTTCACCTATTATCCACGGTAATTACAGGAAGGAGCCCGGGGTTCCATACGATTACGGTTCGGTATTCAGTTTCTACAAGGACAGATGCAATGATAACGGGTGCAGTTTCATGCTGGAGGAAAACTTCCGCATGAACGATATGCTGGTGCGTTATTCGGCTGAAAAGATATATTCCGACAAATATCGTGCATTTAACGCAGAAATTGGTACAAGGCACCTTGAATATACCGAATGCGAGGCAAGCGAGATCATCAGATATATACTTGACGATCTGCATTATACGGAGGAGGATTACTGGCCGCTGGTATTCTGCCGTATCAGCGGCGGGTCTGCCAACGAACAGGAAACGGCTGAGCGCAGGCTTGTAACTGAGCTTACAGCCTGTATGCGCAGAGCTGTCGGTGACGGTCTTGATGATGAACAGTTCTGGAGAGATAGCAGCGGAGACGGAGTATTCGGCATTATCTCCCCTCACCACAAGCATATCGAGAAGCTCAAGGACGACATAAGCAGTATTACCGGAATGGACCGCGATGTTCTGTACATCGGTACTGTCGATAAACTTCAGGGACAGCAGAGAGAAGCTGTCGTAGTAAGCTATGGGGTCACTGATGTTGAACAGGCGGCAATTGAGGGCGAATTTCTGTTCAGCCGCAATCGCCTGAATGTATCGCTGACACGCGGCAAGTGCAAGACTGTCGTGTTCTTCTCCGAGGTGCTTACACACTGCCCGGTGGAGGTGTTCATGTCAGAAGACGAGGACATACAGAAAGGCGCGTCTTTCGTATGCGGGCTGTACGACTTCATGAAACATGAGGAGTATGACACCCGAGTAAGCGGCAGAACTTTTACACTTGACACAGCTGACAGCGGCACAGTAACAGTCGAGATACTGCGTAAGCGAGTCGTTGCGGAAAAGTGTGACAGCTCGGCTCAGTGAATGAATTCCTGCCGATATATTCAGCTTTGGAAAACTCAGTCGCTGCTATGCTGTGTATTGACAATCTCAGCATTCGGTGTTATAATAAACATATCATATTTTATTAAAAAAAGGACGATGAAAATGAGAAAAACATTCAAAAATATCGCAGCGGCACTCGCTGCGGTCATGACTCTTTCTGCCGTTTCCGTTACGGCTTTTGCCGATGAGCCGGCAGCTTCCGAAGTACAGGAAAGCGCTTACCTTTCGGGCGGCTGGTCGGTGAATGACGGCGAGCTCGCCATGAGCCGCAATCCCGAAGCTAAAGCCGCGTTCAAAAAGGCGACGGCAGGGCTTACCGGAGTAAACTATAAGCCCGTTGCTGTTCTCGGCTCACAGGTGGTAGCAGGCATGAACTATGCTATACTTTGCCGTTCGACTGTCGTTTATCCCGGAGCAAGACCCGAATGGAAGATAATGTATATCTACGCCGATCTAAACGGCAATGCGTCGATAATCGGTATCAGTCCCGTTTATCTCGGGTACACAGGCGATGAAACTGATGACGAAAACACGGAGAATGATGTTATGACAGGTGTCGCAAATCCCTGGACAGCTTATGAAACTGTCGAGGAAGCTGCAAAAGCTGCGGGGGTTGACATTAAAGCTCCCGAAAAGCTCGGAAAGCACAGCATATCCTATATCCAGTCTATGAAAGGGCTTGTTGATATCAGATATACCAAGGGCGATAATGTCATAACCGTTCGCAAGGGAAACGGCACTGACGACATAAGCGGCGACTATACCGAGTATAAGAGCGTCACAGAAAAAGAGATAAATGGGAATACAGTAACGCTCAAAGGAAACGGCAAGGGCGTAAAAGCTGCGGTATGGACTGACGGGAAAAATTCGTTCGCGGTGCTGTCGAAAACCGCGCTCACCGAAAAATTCATGGAGAATATCATCGGCTCTGTAAGCTGATGACAAAAACAGCCCCGAATGGCTTACAGAGCATTCGGGGCTGTTCCATAGTTTGCTTTAAGTGGCTTTTTGCTCAAGCGCCGCTTTTACAAACCCAGTAAATAACGGGTGAGGGGCGCGTCGGCGCCGCCGATTCCGTATGTTACTTTGTGCAGCCGTCCGCTCTCTTCCTCGCCGCCGTTATCAATCCGGAAAACAGAGGATGCGGGCGGTTGGGACGTGACCTGAACTCCGGGTGGAACTGGACAGCCACAAAGAACGGGTGGCCGGGAAGCCCCGGCTGGCAGTCCGGTATCTCCACTATCTCAACGAGCTTGCCGTCGGGGCTTTGCCCGGTGAGGTACATTCCCCGGCTCTCGAACTCGGAACGGAAGTCGTTGTTGAATTCATAGCGGTGCCTGTGGCGCTCGTAGATAAGCTCGGAGTTGTAGCAGCTCCGGGCTTTGCTGTTTTCGGCGAGCCTGCACGGGTACAGCCCCAGCCGCATCGTTCCGCCCATCTCAACGCCCCTCTGGTCGGGCATGATGTCGATTACGTTATGTGCAGTTTCGCGAAACTCCGCGCTGTCCGCGTCCGCCCAGCCTATCACGTTTCTTGCAAACTCGATGACCGCCATGTGCATTCCGAGACACAAGCCGAGATACGGGACTTTGTTCTCGCGTGAAAACCGCACGGCTTCAATCTTTCCCTCGATACCGCGGTTGCCGAACCCGCCTGGGACAATGATACCCGCGCAGTCCGACAGCAGCTCACCCGCTGTTTCAGCCGTCACTTCCTCGCTGTTTATCAGCTTTATGTCAGCCTTTGCGCCCTGCTCGAAAGCCGCGTGACGCACGGCTTCCATTACCGAGATGTACGCATCCGGGAGTGCGGCGTACTTGCCGACAATCGCTATTTTCAGCGGTTTTTCCGCGTGTTCCTGCCGATGCACCATAGCTTCCCACGCGCTCATGTCGGGCTTGTCGTTTTGCAGTCCGAGGTGGCGGCAGACCGTGTCCGCAAGCCCCTCTTTTTCGAGCATCAGCGGAACTGCATACAGTGACGAGGCTGTGCGGTTGATGATAACATCGCGCTCGCTTACGTTGCAGAAGTTCGCTATCTTCGCCTTCGCGTCCTCGGGTACGTCGCAGTCAGCCCTGCACACAAGCACGGTTGGCTGAATGCCGACTGCAAGAAGCTCCTTCACGCTGTGCTGTGTAGGCTTCGTTTTAAGCTCGTTAGAACCGCTGATGAACGGCAGCAGCGTGACGTGAATGTAGATCACATTACCGCGCCCTTTTTCCAGTCCCACCTGACGGATAGCTTCAAGGAACGGTGTGCCCTCGATGTCGCCAACAGTGCCGCCTATCTCGGTTATCACAACGTCCGCGCCGACTGCGGAACCGGCTCTGTAGATCCGCTCCTTTATCTCGTTGGTGATGTGCGGAACGACCTGCACGGTCGCACCGAGGTAGTCCCCGCGGCGCTCTTTGTTGATGACAGTCTGGTAAATTTTGCCGGTGGTGACGTTGCTGTTGACGCTCAGATTTTCGTCGATGAAGCGCTCGTAATGACCGAGGTCAAGGTCAGTCTCGGTGCCGTCGTCGGTGACGAAAACCTCGCCGTGCTGATAGGGCGACATCGTGCCGGGGTCAACGTTTATGTATGGGTCGCACTTCATCACCGTGACTTTGCAGCCCCGGTCTTTGAGCAGCCTGCCGAGTGACGCGGCGGTTATGCCTTTGCCAAGCCCGGAAACTACACCGCCTGTTACGAAAATATACTTTGTCTGCATTGCTCCTCCTTTGCGCTTGACATTATGAAACAATTATGATAATATGATTCAAAAGGAGTTGATAATATGTTGGACATCAGACCTGTTTCGGAACTCCGGAACAACTTCGCCGACATTGAAGCTGCCGTAAAAAACGGACACCCCGTTTACCTTACCAAAAACGGCTACGGTTCAATGGTCGTCATGAGCATCGAGCAGTATTCGGCACTCACCGATGACATCGAACGCAAACTTGACGAAACCGATGAATATGCCGAAAAGCACAGCGAAAGACTGACCCACGATCAGGTATTCGGGAAGGTGCGTGCATATAAAAATAACAAGTGAAAAAGTGGTGTACCAGCCGTACCAAGGTGTACAAACCGCACGATTGAGCCATTCTTCGGTACAGCGAGGGTACAGCGCGGTACATCAGTTATTCACATAAAGCCGCCGATACGGGTTGCTCGTGTTCGGCGTGAGCTTGTAAAAATGCGCGTTCAGAAGCTCCTCGGCATCGTACCCGAACTTCTTCGCGAACAGCTCCACGTCCGCCTTTATCGCTTTCATGTCAGCCTTGTCCGCGTCCTCGCAAAGCACCTGCGCGGGCAGTTCCGGCGCGTGTTCCGTGCGGATATACATGACCCCGCCGTGCATTCCCGTGCAGCAGAAATCCCCCACGGGACACTGCTTTTCATAGCCGATACCGAGGACGATTATCCGCCCGCCAGCCTGATATTCCGCGAGGAAATCCCCGGTCTTGCCGCCTATCACCATGAGCGGTTTCTTCTCCATGTACTCCTTCATGTGAATGCCCGCGCGATAGCCCGCCGAGCCTTTCACAAGTATCTTCCCGTCGCGCATCCCGTAGCCTGCCGCGTCGCCGACATTGCCGTGAATGGTGATCGTGCCGTCGTTCATCGCGTCGCCCACAGCGTCCTGCGCGTTGCCGTAAACCGTGATGTCGCACTCAGTCAGATACGCGCCGAGAGCGTTGCCGGGAATGCCCGAAATGTGTATGTCCTTGCCGGTGCAGCCGCTCCCCGTGTAGCGCTGTCCGAGCATATTCTCTATCTCGATCTTGCGGCTTTTCGAGCTGCGGATTTTCTCGTTAAGCTCACGGAAACTGAGATTTTCGGCATTTATTTTCATGCGGATTCACCGCCTTTCGACAGGATATCAAATCTCTTTTCTTTTGCAAACGCCGCCAACTGCGGCGCCTTGCAAAGCAGGTCATAATCGACAGTCGCGTGGTCTGTCTGCTCGCGGATAAGGGCTGTGTAAATGCCCGCTCTCGCTATCTTTTCACCCATTAGAATGAAACCGCACAGTTTGTTATTGCAGCTAAACAGTTTCTTGACATTCTCGCCGTCAACTTCCTCGTAGCACTCGCCCATGTAGCTGCCCGCAGTGATGAGGTGCAAGCCGAAAAATCCGATCGCGTTCATCGGGAAAGCCTGCTCGAACTTGTCTGCCGCACCTGCCATGTTATGCCCCGCGACAAGCCCCTGCGCATACGCGTTTGGCATGATCGCGATAATGTGGGAAGTGCCTGTCGTGATGTCGTCGGACACGGTGCAGTCACCCGCCGCCCAGATGTTTTTCACGCCTTTCACAGCCTGTTTCTTGTCGGTGAGAATGCCCTTTTCCACCTTACCGCCAGCCGATTCCGCAAGCTCTGTGTTCGGGCGAACGCCGACTGCTGTGATAAGAATGTCAAACTGCAATTCCTCGCCGTTTGTGAGGGTCGCAGTATTTTTGTTGAAACTTTTCGCGCTCGTGTTCAGCAGAAATTTCACGCCGTGCGCTTCGATGTGTTTCTGCATGATCTCCGATGTCTGCTTGTCGAGAATTGACGGGAGAATGCGGTCTGCGAGGTCGATTACGGTCATGTCACAGCCGTAATGTTCAAGCGCTTCGGCGGCTTTTAGACCTATCAGCCCCGCGCCGATGATAAGCACTTTTGAGCCTTTCTGCACGACCTTTTCTATGCCCTTAACGTCGTCAAGTTTCATGAAGCTGAAACGGTTTTTAACGCTGTCAAGCCCGTCCATTGGCGGGACGAAGGGCTTTGAGCCTGTCGCTAGAAGCAGCTTTCCGTACTCAACTTTTTCGCCCGATTCAAGCTCCACAACTTTAGTTTTGCTGTCAACCGAAACTGCGCGCTTTCCGAGAAGAGTTTCGACACCGTTCACCTTGTAAAAGTCCGCGGGGCGGTACTGCATACGGCTTTCCGACACGTCGCCTTTCAGCAGATAGGATATCAGCGGGCGGGAATAGATGTGGTATTTTTCGTCCGAGATCACCGCGATACTGCCCTTTTTGTCGTGTTCGCGGATGCCCTCTATACAGCCTGCGGCGGCTGTCGAATTGCCAATGATAACATATTCAAACTTCATATCGCATCACGCTCTTCATACACAATTGCCCCGTTGATGCAGTTCTTCACACAGGCGGGAACACCGCCGTTTTCCGTACACAATTCACATTTTGCGGCGCTGTGACTGATATTGTCAATATTACTTTACACATTTTCTCAAAAATAGCGAGTTCAGATGAAAATCCCCATTCACATGTAGCGTAGCGGAATGGGAATGG
>JAGBLA010000060.1 GCA_017635675.1 Ruminiclostridium sp. | reverse complement strand
TTCGACCGCACCGACAGCTTCGGCTGGCTCGGCATGATACCCGCAAGCGCCGTCGGAGTGCTGCTGTTCGGCGTGAGTGTGTACCTCGGCAGCGTCATGGACGCGCTTATCGGCGTTCTCATAGCCTGCTGCCTGCCTGCGGCTGTGGTGTGCGACAGGGTTTATGACCCCGAACCCCGCCCCGTGAGCGAGCGCGACCGCAAGCTCCTCACCGACGAAGCGCGCCGCGAGTGGAGCTTCTATACCGACCACGTGACCGCGGAGGAGAACTACCTGCCCCCCGACAACGTGCAGTACTCCCCCGTTTACCGCGTTTCTCACCGCACCTCGCCCACGAATATCGGTATGTACCTGCTGTCCTGCGTCAGCGCCGCCGAGCTGGGCTTCATTGACAATGCAAGGCTCGTGACGCTGCTGGAGCGCACGGTGAGCACCGTGGAAAAGCTCCCCAAGTACAAGGGGAGCCTGTACAACTGGTACGCCACCGACACTCTGAAGGTCATCGACCCGTTCGTGTCCTCGGTGGACAGCGGGAACCTGCTGTGCTGTCTTGTGGCGGTGCGCCGCAAGCTGATAGAGGATATCCCCGAAAGCCCGCTTATCCGACGTATCGGGCGGCTCATAGCCGACGCGGACGTGGAGGTGTTCTACAACAAGGCGAGAAAGCTGTTCTCCGTCGGCATAAACTCCGACACGGGAAAGAAAGCCCCCAACTGCTACGATATGCTGATGTCTGAGGCGCGTATGCTGAGCTTCTTCGCAATAGCGCGGGGCAAAGCCGACCGTGCGCACTGGCGGGCGCTGTCCCGTGTCATGAGCAGGAACGGCTACTACGCGGGGCCTATCGCGTGGACAGGCACCATGTTCGAGTATTTCATGCCCGAGCTGCTGCTGGAGTCCAAGCGCGGCAGCCTGTGCTACGAGGCGCTGGGCTACGCGATGCACTGTCAGAAGCAGCGCGGACGGGATATGCACCTGCCCTTCGGGGTCTCGGAGAGCGGCTACTACGCCTTCGACCGCGACCTCAACTACCGCTACAAGGCGCACGGGGTGCAGCAGCTCGCGCTGTGCGGAGGCATGGACAGAGAATACGTCATAAGCCCCTACTCCACGTTCCTCGCGCTGTCGTACAGCTTCACCGCCTGCATGAAAAATCTGGCGCGGCTCGCGGACAGGAGCTTTTCACACCGCCGCTACGGGCTTTACGAGGCGGTGGATATGACGGGCGCCCGCACGGGAGCCGCTGCCGCCGTAGTGCGCAGCCACATGGCGCACCATGTGGGCATGAGTATCTGCGGCATTACCAACACACTATGCAAAGGGAGACTAAGAAAGCTTTTTATGTCAGACGAAACTATGCAGCGCGCCGACGAGCTGCTTGAAGAGAGAGTAATGGCGGGCGAGGTCGTGGTGGATATCGCGCGGCTCCGCGACCGCACCGCGACCGACGACCGCAGCGAACAGTTCACGGAATTCAGCGTGCTGCGCCCGCGGTTCAACGTAATAGCCAACCGCCGCATAGCGCTGTTCATGTCCGACACGGGGCTGTGCGCCGACAGGTACGGCGGCAGGGCGGTGAGCTTTCCCGTCCGTGACAGCCTGCGCCGCCCCGACGGAATGTTTGTCGGAATACGCGAGGGTGAGGCGATGATACCTTTTTATATGACCGCCTTCGACAGCGGCACACCCGTGAAACGCTCCGTCACCTTTGACGAGAACACCTCGGAGTACGCCGCCGGATCGGTGGGGCTCACCTGCGGCATGAAGGTATCCGTGTTCGGCGAGAAAGCGGCAGTCGTGCGGGACATCACCGTGACCAACGAGCTCGCGCACGACCGCACCGCCGAGCTGTACGTTTACCTGCGCCCCGCGCTTGCTCCCGAGGCGGATATCACAGCTCACCCCGCGTTCACGGAGCTGTTCCT
Organism: Ruminiclostridium sp.; assembly: GCA_017635675.1. Classification (GTDB taxonomy): domain Bacteria; phylum Bacillota; class Clostridia; order Oscillospirales; family Ruminococcaceae; genus Ruminiclostridium_E. The sequence goes on along the minus strand of JAGBLA010000060.1, from coordinate 12,931 downwards.
GCGTCCGCAGTATGACCGCGCCAACGAGCTGTATCTCGTGCGCCGCCGCGACCGCGCGAACGGAAAGGAGACCTGGCTCGCGCTCGGGTTCCGTGAAACGGGAGAGACCGTCTATTCCTTCTCCCGCGAGAACGTGCTCACCCACGGCAGACCCATGGACTTCTCGAAGGGTTTCGCGCTCACCGCGCCGGACAATTCCTCGGTGCCGTCACCCTGCGTGTTCCTGCGCTTAAAGCTCGATATACCCGCGGGCGGCGAGGTACGAAACGCACTGTTCCTATGCTGCGGCGAAAGCGCTGACGAGGTAACGGCTCTCGCGCTGGAGGTGCGGGCGGCAAAGCCGTCGGAAAACTCCCCGATGCCCTACGGCACCGCAGTCTCACCGATGCCGTACGGCACAGCGGTCTCACCGCTGCCGCGCTCCACTCTGAGCGGGCGGCTCGCGCGGGGTATGCTGCCCGCGATGTTATGCAGGAGCGTGTTCTCCGAGGAGATACTCAGCGCGTCCTCGCGCCTTGGCAGGGACACGCTCTGGCGGTTCGGCATAAGCGGCGACCGACCGATAGCAGTATGCGCCTACGGCGGCGACGAACAGCGTGCCGAGGCTGCCGCGCTCATGGCGGAGGGGCTGCTGGAATGCGGTATGCCCGTCGATGTGGTGATGCTCTGCGACAGCGTTACCGACAAGGCACGGGCGGAGCTTATGCAGACGAGCGGCACGAAGTGCATCTACCCGATCATGCGCTCCGCTCTCACCGACGCGGAGCTCGGTTTCATCAAGCGCTCGGCGGTGTATGTGTTCGGTAAGGTGGAGGAGCGCACTCCCCCCGCGAAGCTGTATGAGCTCTGCCCCGCGGAGCCCGTTGACAACGGGCTTTCCGAGGGCTTCCGCGACGGCAGCTACGTCATAAAGCACAAGGGACACCCGCTGTGCAATGTGGCGGCATCGGAGGAGTTCGGCTGCGTCATGTCGCAGAACTCACTCGGTTTCACCTACGCCATGAACAGCCGCGAAAACAAGCTCACCCCGTGGTACAACGATATCCTGCGGGACAATAACGGAGAAATGCTGCTGGTGAAAGGCACGGGAACGTATCACGACATCGTTGCGGGCAGCACCGCCGTGTTCTCACCCTCGCGGGCGCTATACAGCTCCCGTGTCGGAAGACTCGTCTTTCAGACAGAGGTAGGGGTCTTGCAGAAAGGCATGGCAAAGCTGCTCGACGTGACCGTGAAGAACACGGGCGACCTCGACAAGCAGTGCACGCTGACCTACTACACCGAGCCTGTCATGGCATGGGACAGAAAGGTCAGCAATGACGGCGCGGCGCTTGTCTATAAGCGCGCGGACAACTGCATCACCGTCAGAGACCCCATGAATACCGAATTTCACGGGGAAATGGCAGTGGCGGCGTTCCCCGCCGACTGCTCGGAGTGTGCGCTCACCACAGACCGCGAGCGGTTCTGGGCAGGGGAAACGGGCGGTGAGGTGCGCAGCTTCGCGGGGAGCTGCGCGGCAGTGACCGCAAAGCTGCGCGTACCCGCACATTCCACCGCCTCCGTGCGGTTCGTCGTCTGTTACAGCACCGAAAACATCGCAGATATGGTCAGGCTCGCGGGGGCGGCAAAGCCCGCCGACTGCGAGTTCCGCCCCGAGCTGCGCCCCGCCGTGAAAAGCGGCAGCGACAGGCTCGACAGGCTGTACAACGTGTGGCTGCCGTGGCAGATAGTGGGCTGCCGTATGCGGGCGCGAAGCGGCTTCTATCAGAACGGCGGAGCCTACGGTTTCCGCGACCAGCTCCAGGACAGCACCGCCGCCGCTTACTTCATGCCCTCCGAGGCAAAGCGCCATATACTCCGCTGCTGCGGGGCGCAGTTCCCCGCGGGTGACGTGCTCCACTGGTGGCATGAGACCGAAAGCGGCAGGAAAGGCATAAGAACGCGCTGCTCCGACGATATGCTGTGGCTCGCCTACGCGGCGGCGGAGTATATCCGCGTCACGGGCGACACGGGGCTGCTCGATGCGCCTGTACCCTATGCGTCTGGCGAGGAGCTCGGTCACGAAAACGAGCGTTATATGCAGGTGACGCAGAGCGATATCACCGCCACGGTCTATGAGCACTGCAAAAAGTCACTGGAGCGCTGCTACCGCACGGGGTCCCACTCGCTGATAAAGATCGGTACGGGCGACTGGAACGACGGCTACAACCGCGTGGGCGAGGACGGCATGGGAGAGAGCGTGTGGCTCTCGATGTTCTACGTGATGACCGTGAAACTGTTCCTGCCGTATGTGCGGGCGCGGGGCGACGACGCGTATGCGTCGGAGCTTGAAAAGCGCGCGGCGCTGCTGTCGGCGGCGTGCGAGGACGAGGCGTTCGAGAACGGCCGGTTCCTGCGGGCGTTCTACGACGACGGGCGCAAAATGGGCGCAAAGGGCAATGAATGCTGTGAGATAGACCTGCTTCCGCAGGCGTTCGCGGAGCTTGCCGACCTGCCCGACCGCGAAAAGCGCAGAAGCGCGCTGAAATCCGCGTATGCAATGCTGTACGACAAGCGCTCCCACATCATACGGCTGTTCACGCCGCCGTACAGCGAAAACAGCTCCGAGGACCCCGGCTATGTGCGCGGCTATCCCGAGGGTATGCGTGAGAACGGCGGGCAATATACCCACGCGGCAGTGTGGCTCGCGCTCGCGTTCCTGCACAGCGGGGACCGCGAAAAAGCCGAGGAGCTTGCAGAGGCGCTGAGCCCCGCCGACCGCGGAAGCTCCTACAAGAACGAGCCCTACTTCATGTCCGCCGATATCAGCACCAACCCCGAATGCTTCGGGCGGGGCGGCTGGTCGATATATACAGGCTCGGCGGCATGGTACTACCGTCTGCTGGGCGAGCTGTACGGCGGCACACAGAAATAAAAAAGCCCGCGGAAGGTCTGTTTCAAGGCTTTCCGCGGGTCTTGTCATTCTGTTTTTCCTATGATGAGCTCCTTTGCGTAGGGGAGCTTTTCTATCTCCGCGCAGAACTCTCTCCACTCGGGAAGACGGTGGTTCTTTCGCTGGGAGTATATGGTCTTGAGTGCGCGGTAATTGGTGGTGAGCCGCGCGGTAAGCTCAAACCCGCAGGGGTTGCTGTACAGCAGCCGCAGGTAGTCCTCGGGGTCCTGCGTCTCGTTGTAGCGGTCTTTGAGCTCGTTCATTATCTCTATCATTCTCGGGTCAACGTACTTGCAGTACTGCTTCGACAGGTCGAATTTCGCGATTCGGTGCATGGTGGATTGGCTCGACACGAATTCGAGGAACCTGTACCGCTCCGCCTCCGTCCACGCTTTCACGGTGAAGGTAAGGTCGAACGCCACGCGTATGCCTGTCATGAACTGGTCATGACCCTCGCCCTTGCCCGACTGCGCGAGACTTATTATGGTTTTTGTGATTTCGCTGTTTACTTCACTTGTATCAACGGCGTATGAGTATTTGCAAGCCTTGATGCATTCTTCAAGGTCATAGACTTTTATATTCTCTATCTTCATTTTCCGTCACCCGCGTATTATTCCTGGAGCATGAACATATTGTAGATGACGCGGATAGCCTCGTCGAAGTCCTCTTCCCTGATACCGATGATGATGTTGAGCTCGGAGGAGCCCTGGTCTATCATCTTGATGTTGATGTTGGCGTGGGAGAGCGCGGCGAATATGCGTGTCGCGGTACCCTTTGTAGCCTTCATTCCGCGTCCGACAACGGCGATGAGCGCAAGTCCGTCCTCTATCTCGATGTGGTTGGGGTTCGCGACTTCCTTCACGCGCTCGGCGAAGTTCGGGTGCTTTTTAAGGTCGTCGGTGTCCACGATAAGGGTCATGGTGTCGATACCCGTGGGGATATGCTCGAAGTTTATCTTCTCAACGTCCATGAGGGTGAGGATACGGCGCAGGAAGCCTATCTCGCTGTTCATCTCGTCCTTTTCGATAGCCACGGCGCTGAAATTCTTCTTGCCGGCGATACCGGTTATGATGTGCCTGTTCTTGCCCTCGGGCGCGTCATGGACTATCATGGTGCCTTTCGCGGAGGGGTCGTTGGTGTTCTTTATATTTATCGGTATGCGGGCGTTTCTTACGGGGAAGATAGCGTCCTGGTGCAGAACGGTCGCTCCCATGTAGGAAAGCTCGCGCAGCTCACGGTAGGTTATGAGGTCGATGAACTCGGGGTCGTCAACTATGCGGGGGTCCGCAACAGCGAAGCCAGGAACGTCCGTCCAGTTCTCGTACAGCTCGGCGCCTATGGCTTTTGCGACCACCGAGCCGGTGAAGTCGCTGCCGCCGCGGGAGAACGTGCGTATCGTGCCGTCGGGGTTGGCTCCGTAGAAACCGGGAATGACCGCGCAGTCATACCCTTCGAGGATAGACGCGAGGGTAGCGTCGGTGAGCTCGGCGTCAAATTCGCCGTCAGCCTTGAAGAAGATGCCCTTTGCCGCGTCCACGAAGTTGAAACCAAGATAATTCGCGAGGATTATGCCGTTGAGGTATTCGCCGCGGCTCGCCGCGTAATCGCGTCCCGCGCGCTTTGTGAAGTTGTCGGTTATCTCCTCGAACTCGCGGTCAAGGGAGATAGTGAGCCCGAGGTCGCTTATGATGCCGTTGTAGCGGTCGGCTATGGGCAGGAATGCCGCCACGGCGTTCGCGCCCGCGCATACGTCGTCATAGCACTTGTACAGCATATCCGTGACCTTGGTATCGTCCTTGAAACGCTTGCCGGGAGCGCTGGGGACTACGTATCTGCGCTCCTTGTCGCTCCTGATGATGTCCGCGACCTTGCGGAACTGATTTGCGTCCGCGAGTGAGCTTCCTCCGAATTTTACTACTTTTGCCATGTGAGTTGTTCCTTTCATGAATGATGTTCTTATGCTTCTATCTGTTTTATATCACTTTTATCCAGCGCTTTTATGGAAAGCGTCAGATATTTGAAATCGTTGTAAAGGTCTATGGTCTCGCCGTCCATGGTCTTTATCACGGGGCGGAGAACGTTGGAGTTGTTGCTTATGACCTTGGCGGTGCGCCCGTCGCTGAGCATGACCTTTGAGCCCACGGGGTACGGCGCGAACGCGTTGAGGAACGCGAGTATTATATCATAGTCGAAGTGGGTGTTGGCGCCGCCCATCATGAATTCCTCCGCCTCCGCAACGCTCCACGGCTGGCGGTAGGGGCGGTTGGAGGTGAGCGCGTCATACACGTCCGCCACGGTGATTATCCTTGCGAGGTAGGTTATCTGCTCGCCCTTGAGCCCGAGGGGATAGCCTGTGCCGTCGTACTTTTCGTGGTGCATGAGCACCGCGTTCATTATCTCCTCGTTGCAGCCGCCGTTCTTACGCAGCAGAAGATAGCCGTTCTGGGGGTGCTTCTTGACCGCGTTGAACTCCGTATCGGTGAGCCGTCCGGGCTTGCGGATTATATCTACGTCTATGGTGCGCTTGCCGAGGTCGTGGAGGAGTGCCGCTTCGCAGAGGTCGTGCATCTTGTTGTCGGGCAGACCTAAGCTCTTGCCTATCGTGACCGACATCATCGCCACGCGCAGGCAATGCTTGTAGGTATAGTCGTCGTAAGACTGGAGCTGGTGCATTTTCAGCAGTATGTTGTCATCTGCGTAAAGGCTTGTGATAAGGTCGTTGGTGACGTTCTTTATATGCTGCGCCGATTCGTCGGTAAACTCGGTGATAGGCTCGCCGTCATCGTCTCCGAAAACGCTTTTGAGGGTACTGAGCGACTGATGGATATTGATCTCCGCGCGCATCTCGTCGGAAATGGTGGAAGCGCTGAACGCTTTCTTTATATACACATGATCGACGTTATAGCGCTCTTTGAGGTTGAAGATCATAACGCTGTCAAGAATGGTGCCTTTGAGCAGGAGAACACGGTCGGAGCCCGGTTCGATAACGTTATCCGCCGTTACCATGCCCGATTCGAGCTCATCGACTCTTATCTTCATCATGTCTGCCATAATGTGCCCTCCTTTCGCAAGAGTAAACCTATAAAAATTATTATAACATATTTTTATGGTTTTGTCATCCGTTTTTATCCAATTTTTTAAAAATTTTTACGCTTTTACGTCTCGTGCGCAAAAAGCAATATCCCGCACCGGCGGGTACGGGATACAGGTCACTTCATAAGCGCTATGAACGCTTTTGCCTTATGTGCGATGATCTTGTCATTCTCGTATGTAAGGTATGACGCTGCCTGTCCTATCTCGACCCACTTCATCTCTGAGATCTCATCGATCTGCGGTCTCGCGTCGCGGCTTATCGCCTTGGCGACGAAATACACCACGGTCTTGCTCGTGTCCCGCCGCGGATTGAACGTTACCGTCTCACGGAAACCGCTGTCAACGAGGACATCTATGTTTGTCTCCTCCTTGATCTCTCTCGACGCGGTCTCGACCTCCGTTTCGCCTTTTTCGACATGACCCTTCGGGAACGACCAATAGCCCGACTTGATATGCCGTATCAGCAGTATCTCGGTATTTCCGTGGAATTTCCTGTAAACAACAGCGCCGCATGACTTTTCGTAATTCATCGGCTCATCCTTTCGTGATATTGGCAGGCGGACAGCAGCTCCGCCTTTGTTGATAGTATTATAGCATATTTTTTCCCGTTTGTCACTACCTTTTTTAACATTTTGCATAAATCCGCATTGACAGGGCAATTCAAAAGTATTATAATTGTGGTATATAAATATGAATAATTCCCGGAGGTCTCCGCATCATGGCAAAACGCGACGATTACCGGCGTGCCAACAGTCCCGAAACACACTTCAAACAGGTCAAGAGCCCTGCCACCGTCGAGGATCAGATAGAAAAGCTCCGCAGCCGCGGCTGTATCATCGAGGACATGGAGCACGCGGTCTGTGCGCTGACGAACATCAATTACTACCGCCTTGCCCACTATTTCGCGGTATTCCTCGAAAGCAAGAACCGCTACCGCGAGGGAACGAGCTTCGAGCAGGTCATGCACATCTATGACTTCGACCGTCTGATGCGCTCGCTGCTGCTGCTTGCGCTCGAAGAGGTGGAGATAACCATGCGCGCCAACATCTCCAACTATCACGCGCTCAAATACGGGGCTCTCGGCTATCTCAACGGTGCGAGCTTCGATGTCCGCCACAACCACAAGGTCTTCCTCAAAAAGATAGACCGCGTCATCGAGAACAACACGGGAGAACAGCTCGTAACTCACCACATCAAAAAATACGGCGGCGCGTTCCCGCTCTGGGTCATCATGGAGCTGTTCAGCTTCGGATTCCTGAACCAGTTCTACTGCGACATGAAACCCGAGGACAAGCGCGCCATAGCCGACACCGCCTTCGGAGTACCCTACCGCTGTGTCGAGAACTGGCTCAACTGCCTGTCGGAGCTGCGCAACAACTGCGCCCACTATAACCGCCTTTACGCCAACGAGCTTTCCTCTGTGCCGAAACAGCCCCCCGACATAGAACGCGCAATGTCGAACACCCTGTTCGATTATATAATAGTGCTGAAGAAGCTGTACCCGCGCAGCGACGTATGGAAAACCGCCTTCGCCGCAAAGCTCACCCTGCTCATCGCAGAGTACGAGGACGTTATCGACCTTAAATGCATAGGTTTCCCCGATAACTGGCAGGATATACTCACAGACCCCGAAGAGCTGCCCGACAAGAAAAATCCCTGAGCGGGAAAAATGACAGAATGTAACAATTGAGGAAAAATTGTAACCGGAATGTAATCGCATTGTAACCGCTTTGTTGTTGTATTTCTTCTCAGTCCGTGATATAATACAGACAGAAGGAAACAAAAGATATTAAGCGCGGCGAAGCGGCAGGTACGCACGATACATAGAAATGTTTTGTCTGTCAATGAATGTTCCCTCACATAAGACCCCCTTACCGCCGCTTCAAAACGCTTTATATATAAAACAGCTTTCTATCGGCTTTCTCCCCTGCAAAAGCGGGGGAGAAACAAGCCGCAGACACGAAAAGACTTCCGACTTTTGTCATGATGATACCTCCTTTCCATGCAGTGCCGCCCGTGTTCCCCCTACAACACGGGCGGTGTTGTTATTCAAGGAAAAAATTTACAATGAATATTGCAATTTGTACGCGGGTATGATATAATAATCTAAAGTATGGGTAAGCTCTGGCTTACAAAACGGAAAGGACGATACATTATGGATATCAACGCATTATACAAGCTTTGGCTCGAAAAGGCTGTCAAAGACCCCGACCTTATCGCGGAGCTTAAATCAGTCGAAGGCAAGACCGAGGAGATAAGTGACCGTTTCTACCGTGAACTCGAATTCGGCACGGGCGGTCTTCGCGGTGTTATCGGAGCAGGTACGAACCGTATGAACTACTACACGGTATGCAAGGCTACACAGGGTCTCGCGTCGTACCTTATGAAAGTAAAGCCCGTGGGAGCTGCCGTTGCGGTCTCCTATGACAGCAGGATAAAATCCACCTACTTCGCGCAGTCTGTGGCGGAAGTCCTTTCCGCAAACGGTATCCGCGTATATATCTACAGCGAGCTCATGCCTACCCCCATGCTCTCATGGGCAGTCCGCTACTACAAGTGCGACGCGGGCGTTATGGTAACGGCATCCCACAACCCCGCAAAATACAACGGCTACAAGGTCTATGGACCCGACGGCTGTCAGCTCACCATTGACGCAGCCAACGCCGTTCTCGCGGAGATAAACAAGACCGACACATTCGGCGGCATACACTCCCAGAACTTCGAGGACGGCATTAAGAGCGGCATGATAACATATATCGACGACAAGTGCATCGACGCTTACATGGCAGAAGTGCGCAAGCAGGCTGTTCACCCCGACGTATGCGCGTCCGCGGGTCTCAAGGTCGTATATACTCCCCTCAACGGCACAGGCAACAAGCCCGTCCGCCGTATTCTCAAGGAGATCGGCATAAAGGATGTCATCGTAGTTCCCGAGCAGGAAAACCCCGACGGCAACTTCACCACCTGCCCCTACCCGAACCCCGAATTCAAGGAGGCTCTCCAGAAGGGTCTTGAGCTTTGCCGCAAGGAGAAGCCCGACCTGCTGCTCGCTACCGACCCCGACTGTGACCGTGTGGGCATAGCGGTTCCCGACGGCGACGACTATGCGCTTTTCACAGGAAACGAGGTAGGCGCGCTGCTCCTCGAATATATTGCCCGCGAGCGCAAGGAGCTCGGCACACTGCCGAAAAATCCCGTTGCGGTCAAGACCATAGTTACCACCGACCTTACCCGCGCTATCGCCAAGAAATACGACATTCAGCTCATAGAGGTGCTCACAGGCTTCAAGTTCATCGGTGAGCAGATAGGCTTTTTGGAGGAAAAGGGCGAGACCGACCGCTATATCTTCGGATTCGAGGAGAGCTACGGCTACCTCGCGGGCGGCTATGTGCGCGACAAGGACGCTGTCGTAGCCTCAATGCTGATATGCGAAATGGCGGCATTCTACCGCGCAAAGGGCATTTCGCTCATCGAGGCGAGAAAGAGAATGTACGAGGAGTACGGCTCATACTGCAACAAGCTCGACAACTTCGCGTTCGAGGGCGAGAGCGGCATGGCGAAGATGCAGGAGATAATGAACACCATGCGCACCGACTTCCCGAAGGAGATAGCGGGTACAAAGGTCATCGCTGTCGCGGACTATGAAGCGAGCGAAAAGACCGACCTTGCCACCGGCGCAAAGACGAAGATAGAGCTTCCGAAATCCAATGTCATCACGCTGTATCTTGACGGCGGAGCAAGCCTTGTTATCCGTCCCTCCGGCACCGAGCCGAAGATAAAGATATACTACACCACGATAGGCAAAACAAACGAGGAAGCTGCCGCGCTGCAGGCTAAGTATTCCGAGGCGTTCACAAAGATAATCAAGGGCTGAACAAACGGCGCGCCTTTCGGTAAGGCGCGCCGCTTTTTTCGGGAAAGTATGGGAGGTACATATACATGGCGGGAGCATGGATAATAATATCCGTGATGTCGGTCATTCTTGCGGTACAGAACATTGTGCCGCTGCTTATTCTCACGGCGGTATTCGCCGCGGGCATACCGATCACCGTAATCGGGTACAGGCGACGCTCGGACGCAACAACGCGCGGGGAGAAGCCTCCACGCGCGTTGTTCGTAACAGGTATGGTATTTTTGCTCGCGCCCCCGGCGACGATCATCGGGTATGTGATCTATGCCGCCGTACGTGTGCTCGTGAGCGGTTTTACGCTCATGGACCGATGAAGATATCCCGCGATACCGCGAATATCTCACGCAGCCAATAGCTCGGCATGGTTATCAGCACGGGCGCGGGGTCGGGATATATCCCCGACGCGTGCAGCCCCGCAAGCTTTGCCTGCCGCACGCCGCGGTAGATATGATAGCATTCGCTCACCACCACGGTGTCCTTCGGGAGCCCGCGCTCCTCTATGACAGCGGCGGCGAACCGTATGTTCTCCGCTGTGTTGACGGACTTGTCCTCGGTGTATATCCTGCTGTCCTCAATGCCGCGGTCGAGCAGGTATCTGCGCATGGCGGCAGCTTCGGAAATGCTCTCGTTTGCTCCCTGTCCCCCTGTGACTATGCACACGGTTTCGGGGTGAGCTTCGAGGTACTCCCGAGCCTTTTGCAGCCGCAGAGCGAGCATAGGTGACGGCTCACCGTCAAGCACCATGCAGCCAAGGACTATCACGGTCTGCGGAGTACCCTGCGCCGATACCGCAACGGCATTATCCTCGCCGTGCCGCATTTCCGACAGTATCAGCGAGGATATGACCGCACAGTAAACCGCGAACGCCGCAAGCCCCGCCCCGCAGATAATGCCGACCCTGCGCAGCGCCTTTTTCCGTTTCATCGCGGGGTACAGCATCACCAGCATTATCACCGCGCCGCAGTAGGCGCAGCCCGCTATGTTCCCGACATTTATCTGCCGCAGGCTTATGGTGTAGATGAACGTATAGAGCAGGAACGCGCAGACCGCCGCCGCCGCGATACGGATTGTTGCCCATATAATGTCGGCGGCTTTTATTTTTGCCATGCCGCTCACTTTCCGCAGAGCTTTTTAAATCTTGCCATAGCTTCCTTTGTGTTTTCGAGGGTGTTGAACGCGGTAAGCCTGAACCAGCCGTCGCCGTTCTTACCGAAACCCTCGCCGGGAGTGCCTACCACCTCGGCTTCATTGAGCAGCTTGTCGAAGAACTCCCAGCTTCCCATGTTGAACGGGCATCTGAACCAGATGTAGGGGCTGTTCTTGCCGCCGGTGTACTTTACTCCGAGCTCGTCGAAGGTATCAGCCATGACCTTTGCGTTTGCCATGTACTTTTCGATGACCTCGCGGGTCTGCTTCTGACCCTCATCGGTGAACACAGCCTCGGCGGCGCGCTGAACGGGGTACGCGACACCGTTGAACTTGCTTCCCTCGCGGCGTATCCAGAGGTCGCGGAAGGAATGAGCTTCACCCTTCGAGTCCCTGAGCATGAGCTCCTTGGGTATCACGGTGTAGCCGCAGCGCACGCCTGTAAATCCCGCGGTCTTGGACAGCGAGCATATCTCGATAGCGCACTTTCTCGCGCCCTCCACAGCGAAAATGGAACGCGGGATATCGGGGTCGTGAATGAACGCCTCGTAAGCCGAGTCATAGATGATGACCGCGTCGTTGGCGATAGCATAGTCTATCCATTCTTTGAGCTGTGCGCGGGTATAAGCCGAGCCTGTGGGGTTGTTGGGCGAGCAGAGGTAGATGATGTCCGCGTGTACGCTCTTGTCGGGCATTGCCGCGAAACCGTTGCTCTCGTCGGAGTTTGCGAAGATGATGTTCCTGCCGCCCATTACGTTTGCGTCAACGTAAACGGGGTAAGCGGGGTCGGTGATAAGCACGGTGTTGTCCGCGGAGAGTATGTCGCCGATGTTGCCGCAGTCGGACTTTGCGCCGTCGCTCACGAGCACTTCCTCTGCGCTCACATCTGCGCCGTTCTTCTTGTAGTAGCCCGCGATAGCTTCACGCAGGAAGTCATAGCCGAGACCGCTGTCCTCATAGCCGCGGAATGTCTCCTTGACGCCCATTTCCTCGGAAGCCTTCTTCATAGCCTCCACGACAACGGGTACAAGCGGTATGGTCACGTCGCCTATGCCCATTCTTATTATCTTGTTGTCGGGGTGAGCGGCGATGTACTCACGCACACGCTTTCCTATCTCGATGAACAGGTAGCTTTTTTTAAGGTTCAGAAAGTTTTCGTTCATTTTTGCCATGGTCGTCAGTTCCTTTCTCATTGTCGCGTTATTCGCGCATTTTTTCAAATCATACAATTCATTATATCACATTCCGCGCGATTTGAAAATAGGTTTTTTGTGAAAATAAGATTAAATTTTGAATTTCTGCCAACAATTTCATTGCAGACAAAAAAGCAAAGGGTGACAGAAATGACGACAAAGGAAAAAATGCTTGATATAGCGATGCTGCTCGGCACGGCAATAGCGCTGATAACAGCGCTGTTCGCGGGTTTCGCGAGGGACTGTGACTCTCTTCGGGACAGCACGTTCCGTCTCCATATCCTCGCGAACTCCGACTCCGAGGAAGACCAGCGCATAAAATACGCGCTTCGGGACTATATGCTCACCGAGCTTGGCGGTGTGTTCGGCTCCTGCGAAAGCAAGGAGGAGACCGAGGCTCGTGTCCGCCGCAACCTGCCATACATCGAGCAGCGCGCGAATGACTTCCTGCGGGAGAACGGCTGCTCCGACACGGTTCACTGTGAGGTCGGAAGCGCCGACTTCCCTACCCGTATGTACGGCAGCCTTACTCTCCCCGCAGGGCGCTATGACGCTCTTCGGGTGGTCATCGGCAGCGGCGCGGGTCAGAACTGGTGGTGCGTTCTGTACCCCTCGGTATGCCTGCGCGCCGCAAGTGCCGAGGTCTCTCCCCTGCCG
>JAGBLA010000005.1 GCA_017635675.1 Ruminiclostridium sp. | reverse complement strand
TGTTCACCTAATGACAATGTGCCGACACTTCACATACAGTCGCGTTCACCTGCGTTAACCAAATGACACTTGCTTACACTAAGAGCCGAGAACTATCTCGGCTCTTTTCTGTATAGGGGCCGGGAGTGGTTGGCGGTTACAATGTTAAGTATCATACTAAAAGTTCAAAATGGATAAGCTCTTATCAAAGGTTTGATGATGAATATGTCATTAAAATCGAAATGTCATTCAAATAGGAGGTATATATGAAAAAGATTCTGCTGTTAATATTTTGGGCAGCAACCATTGTATTGTGTAGTTTTGCATTGCCAAATGATCAAAGCGTTATAAGCGATGTAATTCCAAAGGAATATGTTGAAATTATGGAGCAGCAAAAAGAACCGTTGGCGGCATATCAAACATTATATTCGACTTTCAATCAAGATGATAAAGGAAGGTATGTTTATCCTGATGAATATGCGGGCGAATGGCTTGATGGCAATAAACTTGTTATTGCTTTAACAGATGTTTCGAAGGAAAAACTGGATAAATATATAGATATACTAAAACATTACAACTGTGTAAAATTTGTAAAAGCTAAGTATTCAATTACTTTTCTATACAAATTGGCAGATGAAGTATTCGAAACTCTTAACGATATGAATATTACTAAATATGGGGTAGATGTTGAAAACAATAAATTGACTTTCGGATACATTGGCGATGTAAATAATTTTAAAAAAGAAATTACTGAGATTTTCCCTGATTATGTTTCAATTATTAGTGTATACAGTTCTAACCTCTGTAAATAAACTTCAGACTTAGTTGACGGCGTTGAAATAAGCCATACTTTATTGGATAAAACATGTACACTTGGTATGTGTGGAACGACTCCTTCAACAGGAAATAATGCAATTGTTACATGTGGTCACAATGTCTCTTCGGCATCTGTATTCCAATATAACGGATCCACGATTGGAAGCGTTTATGCGACACTATGTGGAAACGGTAATTATGGCGATTTTACTGTAGTTAAAATAACAAGTTCTGACACGATGACTAATTTGGTAAAAGGCTCTGGAGGAACGAATTTAGGTATTTCGGGATATGCTAATTCTATTCCAGTAAACACAGTATATGTTAGATATGGGAAAGCATCATAATTCTCAATCCACAGGGTAACATCTGTTAATGTGACATTAAGTATATCTCCGTTTGGTCAAATAAAAGGACTTACAGAGGGAAGTGTATTAAGTGGTTCTTGTGGCGCTCTTGGAGATAGCGGGGGACCTAATTATTATAGTCCATCTAGTTCGACCTTTAGTTTTGTAGGCGTAACATCAGCAATGGATGAAGGTGATAATAAAACATATTTCACTCCTGATCAGTATTTTTCAAATATTTTTACTCCTAAAACAAGTTAATTGCATTCACTATTTCTTTATTGTGATAATAATATAAGGCATATAATCTATGAATTTATTCTAGATTGTATGCCTTTTTCTTATTAGCGTCTTGAAAAAAGTACCGTAAAATCGGCGTTTGTCGGACTTGTTAGAGTGTGATTATAGGCACGCCCGTCCCGAGGACGTACCCGAGCATACGATGTTCGTTATAACCACAGACGGTATGGAAAATGCAAGCCATACATACGATTACGACAAGGTCAAAAAAATGATAGAAAAGCGTAAGGAGAAGGACGATTGGGAATTCCTGTTCATCGGCGCGAATATCGACGCGGTATCGGTTGCATCGAGGGTCGGCATAGGAGCCGACAGAACAGCCAACTATAAAGCCGACAGCAAGGGTACAAGCACCGTTTTTGAAGCTCTGTGCGCACCGATAATGAATATGCGCAAGGGCTGTGCTGTGGGCAGCGCTTGGGCGGAGGAGATCGAGAATGATCTCGCAAGCCGCTGATATGCGGATATATTCCCATTTATCATCATAAAGCAAGTGCCTTGTGTTCAATCACACAGGGCACTTTTAATAAATTGACAAAAACTGCTCACAAAGGGTTCAACAGAGCCTTTTGTGAGCAGAATATCCAAAGCGTTCACTTTCGTCAGCCGTTTTTTTCTAAATCCGTTTTCATTCACCTTCACAAAAGGATTTCCGTGATCTTGTCATACTCAAGGTCATCGACAGCCTTGATAACAGCCCTGACTCGCTCCTTTTCCTCGTCGGGGATGCGGTAGCCTTTGAGACTTTCGGCTATCTCGTTGACATTGTCAAGTTGGAACATCGAGTTTGCTTCCTTGAGCAGTTCATACGCTTCGTGCAGCTCGTCGATCGAGATCGGCGTTAAGCTGTCATCGTCAACAGCTTCTTCTGCGTCGTCGAGCAGGGGTGAGAGCTGTTTTCCGAGCCGTCTGCACCGTTCGAGAAGTTCGCCGATACCCGCGCCGACAGTATCCGTGTCACCGGCTTTTCCTGCAGTTTCAAGTAACTGCGCAAGCTCACCGATAGCGACTGCACCTATAATGCGGGATGTACTTTTCATAGCGTGTATCTTGATAGTCGCATTGGCAACGTCGCCTGCCTGCCAGAACTTCTCTGTCTCGTCCGCGTGACCGCCTATCATTTCGGCATACGTTTTCAGCGCGGAGATATAGCCCTCCACCGAGCCGCAGTTCGTAACGCCCGCATCGGTGCTTAATTCGTCAATATACTCGATAAAATCCGGCAGCGTCGGTTCACTGCCGAATAATTCATCATCGCCGATGTCTATGTCATTCACGGGGGCGTGTATCTTTTCTTCAGGCAGATATTCGAGCAGCATTTCTTCAAGCTTTGTGGAGTCTATCGGCTTTGTGAGATAGTCGTCAAAGCCTGCCGCAAGGTACTGTTCACGCGCACCTGAGATAGCGTTCGCTGTGAGGCAGACCTTTTTGGTGTCCTTATTCGGGTAGTCGTCCCATGACTGCATCTCGTGCAGCGTTTCGATACCGTCCTTTTCCGGCATCATGTGGTCGAGGAATATGATGTCGTATTTGTTTTCACGCGCGAGTGCAAGTCCTGCATCCCCGCTTGATGCCGTATCTATCCTGATACCTGTGAGCTTCAGCAAGTTCTTGAACACGGTCAGGTTCATCGTCGTATCGTCCACCATAAGAACTGCCGCGTCGGGAGCCGTGAACTTCTCGCGGTATTTTTTATGCGCACCGAGAGAAGCCTTGTAGGCGGCTTCGTAATCACCGAGAGCGTCCCATTTTACGACCTTCTGCGTTAAGCTGAACGAGAATGTCGACCCCTCGCCGTAAACACTCTCGACTTTGAGCGCCGAGCCCATCATTTCAAGCAGACGCTGGGTGATGTTCATTCCGAGACCCGTGCCTTCGACATTTCGGTTTCGTTCTTCCTCGATACGCTCGAACTTCGAGAACAGCTTCTGCATATCATCGGCTTTTATGCCGATGCCGGTATCCTTCACCCATACTTTAAGGTCTATCAGGTCGGTGCCGTATTCAGGCTTTTTGTAAGTCACGCCAAAGGTAACGCTGCCCTTTTCGGTATATTTGACTGCGTTTGTGAGTATGTTGGTTATTACCTGCTTCAAGCGCACCTCGTCGCCGTGCAGCAGTTTCGGTATCTCTCTGTCAAAGTCCAGCTTTATCAGCAGCCCCTTGTCGTCTGCCCTTGTCTGCACCATATTCACAAGGTCGTTCAGCACCGATGACAGATCATAGTCAACCGGAATTATCTCCATTTTTCCGGCTTCTATCTTTGAGAAGTCAAGTATATCGTTGACTATGCCGAGCAGGGTATTTCCCGCCGTGCGCACATTCTCGGAGTATTCGAGTATGTCCTTGTCCTCGCTTTCGCGGAGTATCATCTCATTCATGCCGAGGATAGCGTTTATCGGCGTGCGTATCTCGTGGGACATATTGGAGAGGAACGCGGATTTTGCGGCGCTCTCTGCTTTTGCTTTTTCTGACTGTGCCGCTGTCTTGTTCACATAAAGCAGATCGAATATGTAAAGCAGAACGACTGTTCCGACAAGAGTTATATCCGTGGCAGAAATACCGTACAAGAAAAGCTGACATACCGATGCGATCAGGGGACACAATGTGAACAGCAGAACCGAGAGCCGCATACTTTTTGATAGCCTTTTGTAATACTGCACGATGATCGAGAGCAGTATTACAAGACCTAAAAAAGGCAGAATATAACTGATAATATAGAAATCAGAGCGAACATAGTGATTTGTCTCGTCAAATGTGTAGTAAAACCCTGTGAACTGTGAAATCACGAGCAAAAGCTCTCCAATATACAGCATCATGTCAACAAGTCTGAACCTTTTCAGGTCGGCGAGTTTTGGGTCGGATTCCGCTGCCATTTCTTTAAGATATTTACCGAAACAATAAACCGTCATAATGGTCATAGCGAATACAAGAAAGTTACTGATCCTCACCATCCAATATCCGAGATCGCTGACATTTCCTCGGTATAAATACGCAAAACGATCCGAAATAAGCAATACCATGGCACTCAGTTCAAGAAAAAATAACGCTTTTTTCTTTTTTCCGTTTATGCCGGTTATTACGACGAAGAAAGCCAATATACCGCAGATGCTGCTCAGTGAAAGCATTATATCAAGTTGTTTTTCTCTTATAATGTCAAACATTTTTATCCTTTCTGAAATAAATCTCAGAATAACCAGAAAAATCTGCGTATCTCTGTTATGCCTGAATATTCTTCCACTGTCCCGTTGCGAAGAAGTTGTCAACGGAGGCGATTATGTCCTCTTTTTTCGTGGATTTGAGCAGATAACCCTGCGGACGCATCTTCATGACTTCCATAACGCTGTCCTTATCGGAATGACCGGTCAGGAATACGACGGGTATCTGTGCGGTCTTCTTGTCCTCTCGCAGAGCTTCAAGCACCTTCGGCCCGTTCATCACCGGCATCTCGAAATCGAGAAGTATCAGATCGGGTGTGTTGTTCAGTGCGAACGGCACCGCCATTATCCCAGTCTTGACTATGGTGATATTGTACGCTTCGTGCAGCCACTCCTGCACCATTTTAAGGAACATCATATCATCGTCGCACATAAGTATGCTGTGTCTGCGTCCGTTGGCAGATCCCGACTTTACTTCTGCTTTGGGAGCGGCGGATTCGCGGTATGCTATCGACTTTATTTTCGCCGTAAATTCCTTCATATCGAACGGGCGCGTAAACTCTGCGGATATTCGGGAAATATCGACTTCCTTTTCTATTTCGGCTATCTCATTCGGATAGCCGACTATGCAAAAATGGTTGCATTCGTCTGCGCACTTGGATGTGATGTACGAAAGCAATCCCGACGAGTTCTTAATGAAATCTCCCGCGAAGAGCAGAACGATGTCCTTGCCGTCGATATTCTCGTCAACATTTCTCACTGTCGGTTCACAGCGCGTTACATAAATGCCCTCCTTTTTAATATTGTTTTCGAGGGAATTTACCATAAATGCCGAGCCTTGACTGATGATAAGCAGATCGGGTATGTTGTTTGTTGTCATAATGTTGTTCTCCTTTGTTATCCTATGATTTCCGGCAGCTTGTCGTATTCGAGTTCGCTGACTGCTTTTATTATATTTCTGACGCGTTCCTTTTCCGCGTCGGGGATTCTGTAACCTTTGAGACTTTCCGCTATCTCGTTCACATTTTCGAGCTGGAATGATGCATTCGCTTCCTTGATAAGATTGTATGCCTCGTGCAGCTCCTCCTCCGGGATAAGCGGCAGGCTCTCATCTTCCTTTTCCGGTCTGCTTTCAACAAGCGGAGAGAGCTGTTCACCGAGCTTTCTGCACCGTTCAAGAAGTCCTCCGAGCTCATTGTTAAGCGTCTCGGTGTCATTAGCCTTTCCGGCAGTTTCAAGTCTTTGTGCAAGCTCGCCGATATCAGCCGCGCCGATGATGCGGGAGGTACTTTTGAGCGCGTGTATCTTGATAGTGGCGTTTTCAATATCGTCCGCTGTCATAAAGCGTTCGATGTCGTCGATATGCCCGCCGACCATTTCCGCGTAGGTTTTCAGCGTTTCGATGTATGCTTCTTCATCGCCGTTGTTGCGTATGCCCGCTTCAATGTCTAATTCCGCAATATCCCGTACAAACTTCGGTATGATATCATCGCTGTCAGCGGCAGTCTCGGGCTGTACCGCACCGGGACCGAGTATCTTGTAATCGGGCAGGTATTCAAGCAGCATTTCTTCGAGCTTTGCCGAGTCTATCGGTTTTGTGAGGTAATCGTTGAAGCCCGCGGCGAGATACTGCTCACGCGCGCCGGATATTGCGTTTGCGGTAAGGCAGATGACAGGAGTTTCCTTGTTGCGGTCAGCGTTGGACGCGCGCATATCGTGCAGCGTTTCGATGCCGTCCTTTTCGGGCATCATGTGATCAAGGAATATGATGTCGTACTTTTTGTCCGCGGAGAGCGCAAGCCCTGCGCTGCCGCTATCGGCGGTATCTATCTTTACGCAGGTGCGTTTGAGCAGGCTCTTGAATACCATAAGGTTCATCGGCGTGTCATCCACGACAAGGACTGTCGCGTCGGGAGCCGTGAACTTCTCCTGATACTTCTTGCGCTCTGAGAGGGATTCGCGGTACGCCGCTTCGTAATCGCCCAGCGCGTCCCACTTCACCACAGTCTGTTTCAGCGTGAACGAGAACTTCGAGCCGAGACCGTAGATGCTCTCAACATTCAGCGATGAACCCATCATTTCGAGCAGCCGCTGGGTTATGTTCATTCCGAGACCGGTGCCCTCAACATTTCTGTTGCGTTCTTCCTCGATACGCTCGAACTCGGAGAACAGCTTCTTCATATCCTCTTCCTTTATGCCGATACCGGTGTCTTTTACCGTGATTTTCAGCAGAACGGAGTCGGGTTCATCCTCGATCTTTTCGTAGTTGATGCAGAATGTGACGCTGCCCTTTTCGGTGTACTTGACCGCATTGGTGAGTATGTTGGTGACCACCTGCTTTATGCGGACTTCGTCGCCGTGCAGCAGCTTCGGCATTTCCTTGTTGAAGTCGAGAACAAGTATCAGCCCCTTGTCGTCAGCTCTTGTCTGCACCATATTCACAAGGTCATTGATGACCGAGGAAATGTCGTAGTCAACGGGGATTATCTCCATTTTTCCGGCTTCGATCTTCGAGAAATCAAGTATGTCGTTGATGATGCCGAGGAGCGTGTTTCCTGCAGTCCTTATGCTTTCGGAGTAGGCGAGAATGTTGTTGTCGTCGCACTCTCGCAGTATCATCTCGTTCATTCCGAGCACTGCATTTATCGGCGTTCTTATTTCGTGTGACATATTCGACAGGAAGGAGGACTTCGCTTCGCTTGCCGCAAGAGCGCGCTCGGACTGGTCTATGAGTATGTCGCGGGATCTCTTTTCCTCGTCTATATCCTCGGTGAGCCACATAACGTGGGTGAGGCGGTTTTTCTCGTCGCGCCTTGAAGCCAAAAATCTTCCGCGCCGCCAGAGCCTTTCGGAGTTCAGATACTCGATGATAATGGTATCTGTTTTGCGCATACGCTTTGCAAGGGTCGATAAATTGATGAATTTAAGTATCTTGTCTATAAATTCCGGATCGGTAACGTTCGTCATTACCTTGTTCATCATATCCTGTGCGTGGTCACGGGTCTGTCCGACAATATCGTTCACAGCGTCTATCTGCGATTTTACCTCAGTGAATGTGTCGTTTACTATATCCACCTCGTGAACGGTCAGATAAATATTGGATATAGAGGATATGCGGTAGGTCTGCGTCATAGCGTCCTCCAAGAGCTTGTCGCGGCGGCGCTTCTCCGCGTCTATGTTCTCGATAAGCCACAGGACATGGGCAATAGTCCCGTCTTCATTGCGCTTTGATACAAGATAACGCGCTTTGCACCACAGGTTGCGGTAGCTTAAAAACTCCTCGGTGAGCGTGTCGGTATCCTTCATTCGTTCATTCAGCGTACTGAAATCCGCAAATTCATGTATACTGCTTCTGGAACTCTCGTCCGACATCTGATCCATGGTATAGTATATGGCTTTTTGCGCATGACCCTGATTAGCGCTGTTAAGTTCCTCTATACGCGGCGCGTTGGTTCTTATCTCGCTGAATGTGTCTTCGGGAAGGTTTATATCGTGCATGGAAAGGTAGATGTTCGCAACAGAGGACATCTGCTCGTTCATCGTCTTAAGCGTTTCAATGAACATATCGCGCTCGCGCTTCTCGGCATCTATATCCTCAATGAGATACATAGCTTTCGTGACCGTGCCGTCGGCAGCTCTCTCCGAAACTATGAAGCGCGATCTGCGCCAGAGTCCCTGCGGATTGCGCCATTCCGAAGTAACAGTATTGCGGGATTTGAGCCGATCGTTCATTTTGCTGAAATCAACGAAATCGAGAGCGTTGTCCCGCGTCGTTTCATCGGTGAATTTCGTCATTATCATACGGATCATCTGCTGACAGTTATTACGCACCTCGCCTATCAGAGAGGACGCGTCGGCGCTGTTGTTTCTGACCTCGGTGAATGTGTCGGTGACGAAGTTTATCTCGTGCATCGAGATGTAGATGTCGGCGGTGGCGGAGAGCTGGTTGCTCATTCTTTCCATCTTGAGCTGCCTTTTGCTCGAAGCTCCCATTATTATGGAGATCGTAATAACTATAACTATCACGGCGGCTATGGTCGTCACAAGTATTATCCTTAACGGCTCAAAGACCGCGGTCGCGTCCTTTACCGACACACAGTACCAGTCGTCCATAAGCCTTGTTGCGTAAACCACATAATGGGAATTAGCGTAATATAATTCAAACGGCTCGCTGTCCTTCTCGCCCAGCTTTTCCATTATGGCTGACTCAAGCGTACCCTGACCCACGGTGTATTCCTTACCGACCTCTTCCTTGTCGGAATGAGATACAACATAGCCGTTGCTGTCAACGATGAACTGCCGGTCGGAGCTGTTTCCGGAAACGGTTTCCTCGGTTATCCTCTGTATCATTTCAAGTGAAAAGTCGAATGATACTACACTTTTTCCGTCGCAGAGAGATCTCGCGAGCGTGATCATAATATCGCCAGTCTGCGCATCAATATAAGGATCGATGATCGTGATCCTCCCTTCGTTCTCCATAGCCTTGATATACCACGGACGTTCGGTAGCGACATAGTCATCGGGCGGTACCCAGTCAGTACCGTCAAGATATTCTCCGTTTATGAATGCGTACATACCGGTAGTGTTCTCGCCCATAGTGTTCAGGATAGCATCCGACTGACCGGTCAGATACTCATGTATTTCGGCGTTTGACTTATTATTTTTTAGCATACTGTCGAGAGTATGTGATGTCATCTGAAGCGCGGTCTGACCGGTCAGAAGATACTCGTTGAACTGCGTGGAGGTTCTGTACGCGGCAGCTTCGCCCTTTGTGATGATATTGTCCCGTTTTTCCTCATAGAGCATATTGTAGAATACTATCAATATACCTACAAAAATCACTATCACAAGTAAGGCGATAATAACATTCTTTATAATTACATTTTTTTCTTTGACGATCCTATTTTTCATAGCGAGTCCTTTCACGTGTAATATTATTGCCGCACCTTATCCGGCGGCAGATAGTGTACGAGCATTTCCTCAAGCCGTGTCGGGTCTATCGGTTTTGTGAGGTAGTCGTCAAAGCCCTCCGCGAGATACTGCTCTCTCGCGCCGGAAATGGCGTTCGCGGTAAGGCATACGACCGGTGTCTTTATGTTCGGATCCTTCGGGCGGGAGCGCAGCTCGTGAAGCGTCTGTATGCCGTCCTTTTTCGGCATCATGTGATCGAGGAAGATGATGTCGTACTTCTTGTCGTATGACATACGCAGTCCGTCGTCGCCGCTTTCCGCCGTGTCTATCTTCACCTTTGTCTTTTTGAGCAGGTTCTTGAACACCGTGATATTCATCGGCGTATCATCGACCACAAGCACTTCTGCGTCGGGTGCAGTAAAGGTCTCCTTGTATCTTTCGTGCCTGCCGAGAGAAGCCTTGTACGCAGCTTCGTAGTCGCCGAGCTCTTCCCACTTCACAACGCCCTGCTTCAGACGGAAGGAGAACTTCGAGCCCAGCTCGTAGATGCTCTCGGCTTTAAGAGACGAGCCCATCATTTCGAGCAGCCGCTTTGTGATGTTCATACCGAGACCTGTTCCTTCAACGTTACGGTTGCGCTTTTCTTCAATGCGCTCAAACTCGCTGAACAGCTTTCGCATATCATCCTTCTTTATGCCTATTCCCGTGTCCTTTACATAAACGTCGAGTATGATGCTGTCGGGGTCGTCGGGGAGCTTTTCAAACCCTATGCCGAATGTGACGGTTCCTTTTTCGGTGTATTTTACGGCATTTGTGAGAATGTTGGTGATTATCTGCTTTATGCGCACCTCGTCGCCGTGAAGCAGCTTCGGCAGCTTTGTGTCCATATCGAGAACAAGTGTCAGCCCCTTGTCCTCAGCGCGCGTTTTTATCATGTTCACAAGGTCGTTGATAACGGACGATATATCGTAGTCAACGACGATTATCTCCATTTTTCCCGCTTCGATCTTCGAGAAGTCGAGAATGTCGTTTATAAGTCCGAGCAGGGTATTTCCCGATGTGCGGATATTCTCGGCGTACATCAGAATGTTGCTGTCCTCGCACTCCCGGAGTATCATCTCGTTCATCCCGAGGACTGCGTTGATAGGCGTGCGTATCTCATGCGACATATTCGACAGGAACGAGGACTTCGCTTCGCTTGCAGCAAGAGCGCGCTCCGACATATCGATCAGCTTGTCGCGCTCACGCTTTTCGTCGTCAATGTCCTCCGAAAGCCACAGCACGCGGAGAAGCCTTCCGCTCTCGTCACGTCTTGACGCGACAAATCTGCCGCGCCGCCAAAGCTTCTGCTTATTCATATACTCGACCGCGACGGTATCTGTCCGGCGCAGTCTTTCTTCGAGTGTCGAAAGGTCGATGAACCGCATTACATCGTCGTAGCTCGATTCGTCGGTAACTGTCTGCATTACCATACGCAGCATTCCCTGCGGGTCGTCGTGAGTCTCGCCGACAATATCGTTCACGACCTGACTCTGGGACTTGATCTCGGTGAAGGTGTTGGCGGTAACATCGAGCTCATGCACGGTCATAAATATATTTGCGATGGAGGAAATGCGGAAGTTGAGCGTCCTTGCATCCTCAGCGAGCCTGTCGCGCTCTTGCTTTTCGCTGTCTATATTCTGCACGGTATAGATGACATACGCCGCATTATCGTCCTCGCCGCCGACAGTTATGAACTGCGCGCGGAACCAGCCCTCGTCGATATCCACGAATTCCTCGCAAATGCTCTTTTTATCGGCAAGCCGTTTCCTCAGGTCCGAGAGGTCAACGAACCTTCTGAACGCGTCCTCGTACTCCTCGGCGATATACTCAAAAACTTCACCGCCGATAAGCCTGTACCTCGAGGTATCGGCTGTGCCTTCGTTATCTTCGTCTCTGCTGCCGCGCAGCTCGGTTTCCGTTATATTGTCGGGGTCTATGAGCGCGGCATAAGCGTAAATATCCGACATCGATGCGAGAACGTTCATCTGCTCACCGATGCGGCGCTCGTTGGCGTAGAGCTGCTCCTGCTTTTCGTAGAGCTTCTCCTGATTGTCGAACATCTCTTTATAGTTGTTCATCGATAGCTTGCAAAGATACAGTCCCGCTGCGAGCATTGGTATCATTTCCGCGGTAAATCCGCCTGCTCTTGACAGGAAATAAGCAAGGTTCGTTTCAATGTCTATTCTGCGCTCGACATAGTAGGGTGCGGTGTTCCAGACCGAAAACAGCATAAAGCAGTAGTTTACCGCGACTGCAATAAAATATATTTTGTAATCGCAGAAGAACAGGCTCAGTATCGGTATCAGGAACCAGGTCAGATATATCGCAAGGTGCGAATTGTCCATAAATACCAGCAGGCAGTCTATCGCAACAAATGCGATAAGGCTCGTTATCACCACATTAACCTGCCGCTCGATCAGCCGCTTATGCACAAGCGCGACAACGAACAGGACTGCTGCAATAATAGGCGCAGCCCACAGGCTCACGTTCTTGAACAGTCCCAACAGAACTGCCGCAAGTATGAACGGGCCCGTAAGTATGCATGCCCACAGCACCTTGTTAAGTCGGCGGCTTACCTTCTGACGGTGGTCGGAAAGGAACTCCGCGTATGTCGTTACGCCCATGGCTGCATTATCGTTATTCGGCTCTACGTCGGTTTTCTTTTTCATATATATTCACCCGCTGCATTATGACAATATTTCCGGCAGCTTGTCATATTCGAGATCATCGACAGCCTTGATGATCGACTTTACCCGCTCTTTTTCCGTATCGGGGATACGGTAATCCTTCAAGCTTTCCGCTATCTCGTTGATATTATCGAACCGGAAAGCCTCGTTCGCTTCTTTGATAAGCGCATACGCTTCCTGCAGCTCTTCCTCCGAGATAAGCGGCAGGCTCTCATCTTCCGTCTCCTCCGGCTTGTCGAGCAGGGGAGAGAGCTGTTCTCCGAGTGCGCGGCAGCGTTCAAGCAGTTCTCCGATATGCGCCCCGAGAGTTCTGGCATCACCCGCTTTTCCTGCGTTTTCAAGGGACTGCGCGAATTCGCCAATATCGACTGCACCGATGATACGGGACGTGCTCTTCATCGCGTGTATCTTTATGGTCGCATTCGCAATATCACCGTCATTCCAGTATTTCTCCGTCTCATCCGCATGATCGCCGATCATGTCCGCGTAGGTTTTCAGAGCTCCGATATAACCGTCAACGGAGCCGCAGTTCGTGATTCCGGCGGCGGTGTTTATCTCGCCGATGTGTTCAAGGAATTCCGGAAGCTTCGGCTCGTCATCGAACGCGATATTGCTGCCGTCTTCTATATCATTGGCGGGGCCGTGTATCTTGTACTTCGGAAGGTATTCGAGCAGCATTTCTTCGAGCTTTGCGGAGTCTATCGGCTTTGTGAGGTAGTCGTTGAAGCCCTCGGCGAGGTACTGCTCGCGGGCGCCGGAAATAGCGTTGGCGGTAAGGCATATCGCGGGAGTTTCAACGTTCGGGTCATTCGACTTTCCGCGCAGTTCATGCAGCGTCTCGATACCGTCCTTCTCGGGCATCATGTGGTCGAGGAAGATTATGTCGTATTTCTTGCCCGCCATATATGCAAGCCCCTCGTCGCCGCTTGCGGCTGTATCTATCTTTACGCCGGTCTGTTTGAGCAGGCTCTTGAATACCATTAAGTTCATCGGCGTATCATCGACCACAAGCACTTCCGCGTCGGGAGCCGTGAACTTCTCACGGTACTTCTTATGCTCCTTCAGCGACGCCTTGTATGACGCTTCGTAATCGCCGAGCGCTTCCCATTTTACGACCTTCTGTTTCAGGATGAACGAGAACTTTGACCCGAGTCCGTAAACACTCTCGACCTTGAGCTGCGAGCCCATCATTTGCAGCAAGCGCTGTGTGATGTTCATTCCGAGACCCGTACCCTCGACGTTTCGGTTGCGCTCTTCCTCGATACGCTCGAACTCCGAGAACAGCTTCTTCATATCCTCGGGCTTTATGCCGATACCTGTGTCCTTTACCGCGACCTCAAGCATCACGCTGTCGGGTTCGCCGGCGATCTTTGAATAGCTTATGCAGAATGTGACACTGCCTTTTTCGGTGTATTTTACGGCATTCGTCAGAATGTTCGTGATGACCTGCTTCAAACGCACCTCATCGCCGTGCAGCAGCTTCGGCACTTCCTTGTTTATGTCGAGCACAAGGACAAGCCCCTTGTCATCCGCGCGGGTCTGTATCATATTCACGAGGTCGTTGATGACAGACGAGATATCGTAGTCAACGGGAATGATCTCCATTTTTCCGGCTTCTATCTTTGAGAAGTCGAGAATTTCGTTGATGATGCCGAGGAGCGTGTTTCCTGCGGTCCTTATACTCTCCGAATATGCAAGGATATTGTTATCGTCACATTCGCGCAGTATCATCTCGTTCATGCCGAGAACAGCGTTGATAGGCGTGCGTATCTCGTGGGACATATTCGACAGGAACGAGGATTTCGCTTCGCTTGCAGCAAGAGCGCGCTCCGACATATCGATCAGCTTGTCACGTTCCTTCTTCTCATCATCTATGTCCTCGGCAAGCCACATAACGTGCGAAAGCTCACCGGTATATGTGCGCTGTGAAACGATGAACCTTGATCTTATCCATTTCTTGGTGACCGTAAGAAATTCGAGCGTCACCGCCTCTGTGTTTTTTAGCCGTACTCCGAGAGTACCGAAGTTTATGAACTTCTTTACCTCTTCCATAGATGAGTCATCTGTTATGTGCTCCATAACATCAAACATAAGGAGCTGAGCATCTGTCGTATTGTCATCAATAAGCGTCTTTACGATAGCATTGTCGCACTTTATCGTCCTGAATGTATCAGCTTTGAGGTCTATATCGAACATTGACATATATATGTTAGCTACCGATGTGATCTGGGCATTGAGGTTGGTCGCCTCCATAGCGATAGCGTCACGCGCTCTCTTCTCCGCGTCGATACTCTCTACAAGCCATAGAACATGAGATACCTTGCCGTCGGGCAGGCGCTCGGTGACAACGAACCTTGCTCTCTGCCACTCGTCGTTGTATCCGAGAAATTCGAGCGTTATCATATCGGTGTCCGAAAGCCGCATATCAAGCGTTCTGAAGGTTATAAACTCGCGCATACGCAGACGGTGGCTCTTGTCTGTCATCTTTTTCATCGTGTCGAACATGATAGCCTGTGCGTCTCCGGAATTGCCGCCCACAAGGTCAGAAAGCGACATTGCGCGCAGACTTGTCCGCACCTCGCTGAAAGAGTTGCCCGGAATATCTATATCATACAGCATCGTGAATATATTTGCAACAGAAGACATCTGTTCTGTAAGATTATTCAGCGCCATGAGCATCATATCTCTCCTGCGCTTTTCCTTGTCGATATCCTCCACCATCCACAGGATATGCGAAATACGACCCTCTTCTGTACGCTGCGAGACTATAAAACGTCCTCTGAGCCACATATTCTGGACATTAAGGAACTCTATGGTTATAGTCTTGCTGTTTGACATTCGCTCATCAACGGTCGAAAAGTCTATAAATTTCATTATATCTTCTTTCGATGACGGGGCGGTTAGCTTATCCATCACGCTGTATAATGTAGCCTGCGCGTTTTCCCGGTTGTTCCCGATAGTATCGGAAATGCTTCTCTCGTTGGTGCGTATCTCTGAGAAGGTATCGTTTATGATATCAAGGTCGTGTGCCGAACGATAGATATCCACAACAGACGAAAGCTGGCCGTTCATCGTTTCGACGACAGCATTTCTCCTGCGCTCCTGCCGCAGTATGATACCGATAGACGACAGCAGTATCAGCGCCACCAGAATACTGAGCGCGGAATTGATAAGTATGGTTCGCATAAACTCGTCGCTTATGCCCGTGCTTCCGCTCTGCACCACAAGATACCAGCCGAGCCGCGACACGTACTTGGTGACTGTAAAATCACCGCTCCCGCTCTCAAGCAGGACATATTCCGCCGTCCGTGCGGGCGTGAGCGACGCGGTATCAAGGTAAAGCTTCTCAATGTTTTTCTCGTCGGTGTCCACCTGTACAAGGCCGGTGCCGTCCACCATTTTTACCGCTACATTGTAGTCATACTCATAAGAAATAAACAGCGCCCGCAGATTCATCATCTTAACGCCCACGGAGCATACTCCGAGAAGAGTGCCGTCATCGTCCTCTATACGCACATCCACGAATACCGTCCACTGCCCATGATTTACCTCGTCGGTATCTACATTAAGGTAGTATTTCCGGTTTCTGTCGACAAAGTTCTTGTACAAGATATCGTGCGCGTCGTTCTCGACATCTATGACCTTGTTCAAACCTACATTCGTGTAGTACCTGCGGCTCTTGTCGGATATCACGTTCACCGTGTCATATCCGTACATGTCTTTGACTCTTGCAAGGTATTCCTGCATAAAAGCCACAGCCTCATCTTCGGTATACCTGTCCTCATTTTTCAGAAAGTCAAGAACGAGCTTGTTGCCTGCCATTGACCTTGAGACTGTCACAGGCTCGTCGAGGCTTCCGGATAGCTCCTCGTATATACGGTATGTAAGCATCGTGTTGATCTCTTTCGTGTTCTCGCGCGCAAGTGAGCTCAGCGACCATATAGACACGATAGTTGACACTATAAATCCCGAAATTATCACTATGAATATCGGGAACACACTCCTGCTTCTTTTCATATAGCTATCTCCTTTTTGGAAGGTTTCTTATGCATACGCCGCGTCCGTGCGGCGTTTTGGAAACCTTATTTACTATGTCCTGTAGTTGCGGTTCGGTCATTGCCGTAAACGCTGTGGAAAAGTACGACTTTATTGTCTCTTACGGTCAGGAGCCGCTCAAAAAAGCGTTTATAGGCGTTTCTTGCAGCCAAGCCGCACATAAGACTGTAGTACAGCTCTGTGTCGCCGCTGACCGAGCTCCCCGTCATATTCTCATCGGTCACGGGATAGTTGTAATACTGCACCGCGCTGAACTTCGGGTCGGGCATCTCCTCCGTCTCCCGAAGGGTACGAAGGTCTATGATCGTACCGAGATCGTATTTTTTGTAAGAATATCAATATCCGTCTTTACGATGCCGAAAAGCTGTCCCGAGCGTATAAGCCTTCCGCGCTTTATTCTGAGCCCGTCCGTGTTTATGTAGCCGCCGAGCTCTCTGGCGTTCAGGATGCTTGCAAGCCCTATATTCTGCTCGCTTAAAACTATGCGCTGAGGGTTATCCGCCGAACACTCCACTGTTCTGTTCTTTCTCATTGGCTTATCTCCTTGTACTTATTTTTTGTATGATACTGCACCAATGACATAAACATACTTTATTATATTAACATACCGACTATCACAACAGTCTCACAAACGAACTGCCGAAAAGCGAAAAATAAATGAAAGTTATGTGATTATTGTCTGAAATCTGCAAAAATCGGACGCTATTCGCCTTTTTTCAAATGTGGATAATAGGAAAAAGGCAAAAAATAACCGCCGTATCATTGTCGGAAGCAACAATACAGCGGTGAAAAACGCTCTGTTAAAATTTGTGGTCTATTCTGTAATCCATATAAAGACCTCCTTTTCTACGCAGTCAACTCAGCGCTCTCTGCTGTTATTATACCACATTTCCGATGCAATCCGATGTAATTGCAACACATTCCTTAAAAACTCTCACACCCTGTACTTTGCCCACTCGTACTGGCTCATGTAGTCTCCGCCGTAGCTCGTAAGTATTTCCGCATTCTTGCTGAGAGCTATATAGTAGTCACACTGCATTTTCTCGGGCGCTATGGCATAGGAATCGCGGCTCTGTACAAATATATCCGAAAGACTGTACTGTTCGAGCAGGGCGCGCAGCTCGTAGCTTATCTGCGCGATGTATTTTCTCTGCTTTTCCGCTTCATCGGGGTCGTTGTTCCACAGCACCGCACGTATCTCGGCATTTGTCGCGGCAGTTCCGCGGCGGTCGGTGAGGTACGCGAAAAACTCCTTTGTCTTTGCGCGTCCGAAATGTATCGGCTCACCGTCATAGAACACCTCGAAGTTTCCGAAGCACTGCACATAAAGTCCCCTGCGTGTCTCAACTATCGGATAGCGAAGGTGCGACAGGGCTTTCTGTATATCCTCGGGCAGCGGCGGCTTTATGATGTAATCGCAGACGTACAGCTTCATAGCGTCAAGCGCGAACTGCGGGTATGCAGTCACCATTATGATATTCATTATCGGGCGGGAGCGCAGCATTTTCTTTGCGAGGGTGAGTCCGTCCATGACAGGCATATTTATGTCGAGAAACGCCACATCGAAATGCACCTTTCTGCACAGCTCAAGTGCCTTCTCCGCGCTGTCCGACACGGTAATCGCAGCACCGGGGATCACCTTTTCAAACATTCTCGAAAGATACCGCAGAACGGCTTCCTCATCGTCAACTATCAGTATGTTCATTTTCGTTACCCTCCGTAAATATTTTTGTGTTCTTCGGTATGTGTATTCTTGCAGTCGTACCTTTTCCGATCTGACTTTCTATATCGAGCGTGCCGCCGCACATACCGGAAAGACGGCTTCGGAGATTTGAAAGTCCGATATGCGAACGCCCGTCGTTTTTCGGAGCACCGCTTTCCGGGTCGAAGCCTTTTCCGTCGTCCCGCACCTCAACGATATGTTCTGTTTCTGTCTCGTAGCTGCGTATCCGCACAGTGCCTTTACCTTCGTGATTTTCCCGAATGCCGTGATTTACGGCGTTCTCGGCGAGGGTCTGCACCGAGAAGGCGGGAATGAAGAAGTCATCGTCCGCAATCTCGGTCACCACCGTTAGCTTTTTGCCGAAACGTGCCTTTTCGATATAAAGGTAGTCGTTCACTGTGGCGAACTCGCGCTCCGCTCTGATGCAGCCGTTTTCCTCCAGCACGTCTACGCTGCTGCGCAGGAAACGGGCAAAGTGGGCAAGTGCGTTCTCCGCTTTCTCAGGCTCGTCGAGATACGAACCTATTGCGGTAATGCTGTTGAGTATGAAGTGCGATCTTATCTGCGCCATAAGTATCTTGCTCTTGCTTTGTTCGAGCTCGGCTTTTTTCTCCGCAAGCTCACGGCTCACAATCTCCGCTTTCTTTATGCCGCTTACCAGCATATCGGATCTGAACTTCTCATACATAACGAAGATGATGAGCGCCGTGATCGATACGGAGATATTGTTGATGCTTATCCCTCTGTAAACAAAGTTTATCAGAAAAGCGATAAGCGGTATCACTCCTGCCGTGACGCATATTTTCACAAAAAAGCGGTCATTCTTTTTGCGGTTAAAAAATATCACGTTAATGATGTAAATGAAGGATGCGACCGTAGCATAATACCAGACGCTGTAGAACTCACCGCGGTTATAGTGGTTAAACTCGTCAAAATAATAGAGCGCACCGGTGAATGGGGTAGCTGCAAGCAGTATGATGCACGGCAGGTGCAAAAGCTGAAACGCAGTTGTGAGATATTTCAACCATTTCATACCGTTTCGTCCTGCGACCTGCGTCTTTACCAATTGCAGGAAAAATAGTGTCTGGAACGCTCCTGTTGTGTAATAAGCGAACTCCGACGCAGCGTATATAATAAATCCTGTGTACGAGGTATCGCCATAACTGACTGTGCAGATGATGTCGAACAGATCATAGAGAAATACCGCTATGTAAAATGTGAGTATCTCGCCCGTCAGCGGTACCTTTACATTGTATGCCCTACCGGTTTCATCGGGCTGCCTGCGTATTATCATCATTACTATCATTATCAGCAGGAAAAGCCCGTTCCAGCACTCTATCGTCAGCTGCATGAACGCGGGTATGCCTATGTGGGCAGTGAATTCTTCCATTTCTTCATCTCCGTTTCTGTCGCTTTGAATGAATTATAGCACATTTTCAGGGCATTTGCAAGCTTACGAAAACTGCGGATAAACAGAAGAAACTACTGTAACAAATCTTTCGAATCAATGAGATCGTTATACCCCTTGAATGTAGTAATACTAATCTTTGGATTAATCTTATTGACTTCATCAATAAATTTGCTCATAAAAAAAGCAGACGAATCACAAATCGCTATCTTCATTCTCTTTTCCCGTAAATTTATTGTAGTTCTACCAAGACATTTTTGCTTACTGTATTGAACCGTATATATATTCGTATCCATGATATACTTATCACATAAGCTTCTTAAATATATCGCAAAATAGTCCATTTACTGCAAAATCATCTGTGATAGCTACGGCATTTATCGGAAGCGCGTTGACGGTAGCAATACGAACCCACGACAATCAAGCTGCCCATTTGATCTTATCCACGCAAGCGCGTTTCCGGTCAAGCGAGGAATGAACATACGGCACAGTTACAGATTAAAACAAGAACAGTAAAAAAACTCTCCACACAGATTACAGCTATGTGGAGAGTTTTTCTTATGTTCCGGCTACTACGGATTTTGAGAGCGCAGAGATAAACTGCTCCGGTGTAGGTGCTTTGCCGCCGAACTGCGACCAAAATATTACCGCATCCGGATCTGTTGATGACATACCGACCTTTATCATTTCCTCAATATCCCTGCGGACTTCCTTGACCTACGGCAGGACGCCGTACAGAAGGTTTCCAAAGGTGCGCAAGGACGCGCGCATAAAAGAAACATTCGTGATACGCCGTGCTGTTTTGCTACCTTTTTTATTATGTTGCTCATTTTTGTTATCCTCCAGTTTTTTGTGAGGTTATTTTCCTCTTTTAGAGGTATTATATCACATTACCCGTGTCGAAAAAGCGCATAATCGGTCGGGAAATAAAAAAAGGTCAGCATTTCTGCCGACCTGACGAAATATGTCGATTATCCCTTGTTTTCCTGCTGTTGTACCAGCAAATCTACAACATCAATAATATCACGCTGCTGCTCCCGTGATAAGTTCCCAATCTTCTTGCTCAGCATTGTTTGCTTGATTCCGACTTCCGTTTCAAGAACATCGCATAATAACATATCTGCTGATATATTCAGCGCATTTGCAATTCTTATAAGCGTTTCAAGCGACGGGGAACGCTCGCTTCGCTCC
>JAGBLA010000059.1 GCA_017635675.1 Ruminiclostridium sp. | reverse complement strand
CGCAATAACTGACCCGAGGGTCACTGCAATGATACATC
Source organism: Ruminiclostridium sp. (assembly GCA_017635675.1). Classification (GTDB taxonomy): domain Bacteria; phylum Bacillota; class Clostridia; order Oscillospirales; family Ruminococcaceae; genus Ruminiclostridium_E. Next base: position 18,292 of record JAGBLA010000059.1, on the reverse strand, counting down.
TCTCATTGATTGAGTTGTCGAAGCAGGCAGCGCCTGCACGCAATAACTGACCCGAGGGTCACTGCAATGATACATCTCTCATTGATTGAGTTGTCGAACAAAAGTAAAGGATCAAGCTCTGCAAAAGCGGGGCTTTTTCCTTTTATATCAGAAATTCGTCTTATAGAAGTATTCAAGCGGCAAGCCCGACTCCTTTATCCTGCCCGCATAGTAAACTCCCACAAAACGGTAGTGCCACGGCTCATAGATTATCTTCGTCACGCTTTCATATTCCTTAGGATAACGCATGATGAACCCGTATTTATGCGCGTTCTCGCTCAGCCAGCGGAACTGCTCGGTGTTCTCGAAATCCGCGGTCACATCATCGTGAGTCTCCCACCAGTCGGGCGTAAGTATGTCAAGCGCAAGCCCGGCGTTATGCTCGCTCATGTACGGCAGCGCTATCTCCTTCTCCGCAAGCCTGCGGGCATCCGAGCTGTTGTAGCCCTCGCGCTTCAGGCGCTCTATGTAGTTGTCAAGGTTTTCCTGCTGCTTCTGAGAACTGCGGTACGCCGACACCACCGTAAGCTCCACCCCGTCGGCACGTGCTGCCGCTATCATATCCCTTGCATAGCCTGCACAGCGCTCGTCAAGCATGAAACTGCCCTGTACGTAATCGAGCCCCACCGTGAAATCACGGCTCAGCGGGTTTTCGCTGTTTATCAGATAGTACGCCCAGAGGTTGTCCACACGCTCACCCGAGGCGGAAGGGATACTCTCCTGCGCTATGCGGAGCTTCTCGGTGCTGCTCGGAAAGTACACTGTAAGAAAGCGAAAGCCGATGAACAGTATGTAGATAAACATTGTCACGCCGACAACCGCCGTCGGGCTGGCAAAAATGATCTTTTTCACAGCTCCCGCCCCCTTTCCGATATATCCATTATAACAATTATCCGACAGTTAGTCAAGAAAAACAGCAAAAACCGCAAGAGCACGACGCTCCCGCGGCTTTCGCTTTATATTCCGTATATTCCTTATACCGCTGAACCCTTGTTTACGAATACGGGGTAGTCTATCGTACCGCCGATGCTTCTGTAATTGCCGACGCTTACGTTCTTGTCCGAGATAACGTAGCTTAGCTCGCACTTGTCGCCGACCTCGGTGTCCTGCATGAGTATGCAGTTCTTGACTACCGCGCCCTTGCCTATCTTAACTCCTCTGAACAGAACTGAGTTCTCGACCGTACCCTCGATGATGCAGCCGTCAGCTATGATGCTGTTCTTCACAGCAGCCTCAAGTCCGTACTTTGCGGGAGCTTCGTCACGCACCTTGGTGTAAATGGGATCGTCTAAGTTGAACAGCGCCTTGCGGTTGTTTCTGTCCATAAGCTCCATGTTAGCCTGGTAGTACGCACGTATGCCGTCTATCTGTGAATAGTAGCCCGTGAACTCATAGCCATATACCTTGAACTCCTTGAGCCTGTGCTGGAGCACATCTATCTCAAAGCTGTACAGGTTGCGGCTCGCCGCGCTGTTGATGATGTTCAGGACGAACTCCTTGGACATAACGAATATGTTCATGCTCGCGTCGAGAGTGCCGGAAAGCTCCGGACGAACGAGAACATCATATACCTCGTTGTTGTCATCGACTTTGAGGATAGTCCTCATCTTTGTCTGGTCGGGAGTGAACTCCTTCTTGCCGTAAACCACGGTGATATCGGCAGCCTTCTCCTCGTGGAAGTCCACAAGCTTCTTGAAGTCAATGTTCGCCACGCAGTCGCAGTCGGACATTACAACATATTCGGCATCGGCTTTCTCAATGAAGTTTCTGACGCCTACAAGGGCTTCAAGTCTGCCTCTGTAAAGACCTGTGATCTCATTGCTGTAGGGCGGCAGGAAGTGAAGACCGCCGTTCTTTCTCGAAAGATCCCACTCGTCGCCCGAGCCTACATGGTCAAGCAGCGACTGATAGTTGGACTTTGTAACTACACCTATTGTATTTATCCCGGAGTTTACCATATTGGACAGCGGGAAGTCGATAAGTCTGTATCTCGCACCGAAAGGCACGGAAGCCATAGCGCGGTTCTTGGTGAGATCCGTCACAACAAGCTCGTGCATATTTGCGAAGATAAGACCGAGTACATTTGACATATTAGCCATTTTCAATATTTCCTTTCAGTTTTTCCTTACAGGCAGAGCGGCTGTACGCCGTCTGCTGTTAAATATGCGTTTCGTGACGGTTTATACGTCCTGTGAGATCATAGCCTTCGGGGAGATGACGACCTTATCGGATATATTGATGTGGTTGCCGACTACCGCTACGCCCCACTCGTCTCTGTTCTCAACATTTTCGGGTCTCTCGCCGATATGAGCGCCCTCGCCTATGGTGCATTCCTCACCGATTATAGAATACTCGATGACTGCGCCCTTCTTGATGACCGTGTTCGGCATTACTATGCTGTAGCGAACCGTTGCGCCCTCCTCGATGACAACGCCGTCGAACAGTACCGAGAAATCGGTCTCACCGTCAATGTCACAGCCCTCGGCTACCATTGAATTCTCGATCTTGCTGTTGGGACCTGCGTAATGCGGAGGCATTACAGGGTTGCGGGAGTAGATCTTCCACTTCTGGTCATAGAGATCCAGCGGAACATTCGGGTCAAGGCAGTCCATGTTAGCTTCCCACAGGGAGTCGATAGTTCCGACATCCTTCCAGTAAGCGTCAAAGTGGTATGCCACCAGCTTGCTGCCCTCGTCGAGCATTGCGGGGATTATGTTCTTTCCGAAGTCCTTGGTCGCGCCCTCGTCGTTCTCGTTGGCGATAAGGTGACGCTTGAGCGTAGCCCATGTGAAGATGTAAACGCCCATTGACGCAAGGTTGGATTTCGGCTCCTTGGGCTTCTCCGCGAATTCGGTGATAGTGCCGTCCTCGTCAGCCGTCATGATACCAAAACGGGAAGCCTCCTCCCACGGCACCTCAAGCACCGCTATCGTCGCTTCAGCCTTCTTCTTCTTGTGGAAGTCGAGCATCTTTGAATAGTCCATCTTGTAGATATGGTCGCCGGAGAGCACCGCAACGTACTCGGGGTTGTATCTGTCGATGAAGCTTATGTTCTGGTAGATAGCATTCGCCGTACCGGTGTACCACGACTTGCCGGAAGCGGTCTCATAGGGCGGGAGCACGTGTACGCCGCCGTGAACGCGGTCAAGTCCCCAGGGGTGACCGTTGCCGATGTACTCGTTCAGCACAAGAGGCTGGTACTGGGTGAGCACACCGACCGTGTCGATGCCGGAGTTCACGCAGTTGGACAGCGGAAAGTCGATGATCCTGTACTTGCCGCCATAAGGCACCGCGGGCTTTGCCATATTCTGGGTAAGAGCGTAAAGTCTGCTTCCCTGACCGCCTGCGAGCAGCATAGCTACACATTCTTTTTTGACATGGTTCATAATATTGTCCTCCGAATTATTATTTGCTGGGTTTATTTTTTACTGCCGCGCTTTTTGCCTGCGGACTTTTTTTCAGCCTTCTCCGGCTCCGCGGACTTCTTTACGGCAGGCTTCTTTTCAGCAGTCTTATTTGCCGGTGTCTTCTTTACCTCTGCCGGTTTCACCGTTTCGGGCTTTGCCGCGGGCTTTCTGCCGCGTTTCTTCGGAGCTTCGGTTTCCTTCGGCTCTTCCTTTGCGGGCTTTACGGCAGCTTTCTTCACTTTTTTCTTTGCAGCCTCCTCCGCCGCACGTTTCTTTTCGGCTCTCTTTTCGGCAGCTTCACGTTTCTTGGCTTCCTTTTCCTCGGCTATGCGCTTGGCTTCCATTTCCGCCTCGTAATCCTTCTTCTCGGTCACTCTGAAGAACATCGCGGACATAGGTGCGATCTTTACGGACATTGCGAACTTCTCGCCGTGCATATCGGCTCTGAAGGAGCTTACCTTTTCATTATGCACTCCGTTCACCGGATCCTCGGTGGAGAACACTTCGGTATAATCGCCGTAGAACGGTACTCCGAAACTGTATTCCTCGTGGTTCTTAGGCTGGAAGTTGAACACGCAGATAAGCTCGTCGCCCTTCTTGTTGAAACGGCGGAACACTATGACGCTGTTCTCGTTGTCGTCGCTCACTATCCACTTGAAGCCCGTCCAGTCGTTATCGACCTCCCACAGCTCGCTGTTATCGAGATAGAACTTGTTCAGCGCCCTTTCGTATTCCCACAGATTCTTGTGCTCGGGAAATTCAAGAACGTCCCAGTCAAGACCTGTCTTATAGTTCCATTCCTTGAACTGCGCAAACTCCTGTCCCATAAACATAAGCTTCTTGCCGGGGTGCGCCATCATGTAAGCGAGAAAAGTTCTGAACGACGCGAATCTGAGCTCGCGGGGACCGCTCATCTTATCGAGCATTGAGCATTTTCCGTGCACCACCTCATCGTGGGAGATAGGCAGGATATAGTTCTCCGAGAATGCGTAATAGAACGAGAATGTCACGAGATTGTGATGGTCGTGTCTCCACTCGGGGTTCATGGACATATATGCGAGCATATCGTTCATCCAGCCCATGTTCCACTTGAAGTTAAAGCCGAGACCGCCGACATCCGCGGGCTTTGTGACCATAGGCCATGCTGTGGACTCCTCCGCGATCATCAGTATATTGCGGAAGTTTGCAAACAAGGAAGAATTGAGCTTTTTGAAGAACTCAACGGCTTCAAGGTTCTCATTGCCGCCGTAGCAGTTCGGTCTCCACTCTTTTCTGTCATAGTCGAGGTACAGCATGGACGCCACAGCGTCAACGCGCAGTCCGTCTATGTGGTACTTGTCGAACCAGTAGGTAGCATTGGAAATGAGGAAACTCTGAACCTCGGGCTTTCCCCAGTCGAATACGCGGGTACCCCAGTTGCGGTGCTCCATTTTCAGCGGGTCGGAGTATTCATAGCAGCAGGTGCCGTCAAATTCATACAGACCCGGCTCGTCCTTCGGGAAGTGCGCGGGTACCCAGTCAAGGATAACTCCGATGCCGTTCCTATGGCAGTAATCGATGAATTCCATGAAGTCGTGGGGCGTGCCGAATCTGGAAGTGGGGGCAAAATAGCCTATGCCCTGATATCCCCAGGAGCCGTCGAACGGGAACTCCGCCACGGGCATCATCTCTATGTGGGTGTAGCCCATTTTCTTCACATAAGGCACCAGCTCCTTGGCACACTCCATGTAGTTGAAGAGCTCGTCCTCTGACTTTTTGTGCTGCCATGAATTGAGGTGTACCTCATATATATTCATGGGCGACTCGTAAACATTCTTGTTTTCGCGCTCTGCGATCCATTTGTCGTCCTTCCACTTATAGCCCTCGATGTCGTATATCTTGGTAGCCGTGTTCGGACGGGTCTCCATGTGATAGCCGTAGGGGTCGGCTTTAAGGCGCACCTGACCGTAGCTGCTTTCGATGCTGTACTTGTAAGTGTCATACTGCTTGAGTCCGGGAATGAAAAGCTCCCAGATGCCGCCGTCGCTTATCTTGTTCATCTGGTGCCTGTATCTGTCCCATTTATTGAAGTCACCGACAACGCTCACGCTTGCGGCATGGGGTGCCCATACTCTGAATATAACACCCTTCTTGCCCTTCTGTTCCGCAAAATGCGAACCGAAAAACTCGTATCCTTTCGTAATGTTGCCCTCGTGGAAGAGGTGCAGAGGAAGCTTGTACTCCTCGGGTAGCTGGTATCCCATAGCGCATTACTCCTTTCATGGCGGGCGGCACTTACACCGCGTAAAATAGGAAGTTTTCGCGATGCAGTACGGAGTCGGAATGAAAACTTCACAAATATACACCTATTTACTTTTTACAATTATAGCACATTTTACCAAAGGTTGCAATAGTTTTTGTGAAAAAATATGAATATTGCTATATTTCAACAGCTATTTTTGTAGCTTTGCACAACTATTTTACTCTATTTGATTATTGTCTGTACAAGCACAGCATATTCACACATCGTTAATGCTGTCATTCTGACGCTTTCCGCAAAACAAAAAAAGACACGGTTTCCCGTGTCTTTATGTCTGGATCTGAACTTACTTGAGTTCAACCTTAGCGCCGGCCTCTTCGAGCTTAGCCTTGATCTCCTCAGCCTCAGCCTTTGCAACGCCTTCCTTGAGAGCCTTAGGAGCAGACTCAACGAGCTCCTTAGCTTCCTTAAGACCAAGTCCGCAGATATCCTTTACAGCCTTGATAACGTTCATCTTGCTGTCGCCGAAGGAAGCGAGAACTACGTCAAATTCTGTCTTCTCTTCAGCAGCTGCTGCGCCTGCGCCTGCTGCGGGACCTGCTGCTACCATAGCGGCAGCGGATACGCCGAATTCTTCCTCTAATGCCTTTACTAAGTCGTTGAGCTCAAGAACTGTGAGCTCTTTAACGTCTTCTACGATCTTTAAAACTTTCTCTGAAGCCATTTTAGTTTCCTCCTGATTATAATTGTAATTACGGTTTTGTTTTCAAGCTGCGGTTCTGCAATTATGCAGCGCCTTCGCTTTCCTTCTTCTTTGCGATCTCGCTTGCTGCGATCGCGAGTCTCTGCATAGGAGACTGGAGCATGAACAGAAGCTTGGAAATGAGAACTTCCTTGCTCGGGAGCTTTGCGTACTCCTCGACCTCCGCAACAGAAATAGCTTCCTTTCCTATGAAGCCTATCTTGATGTTGAAGCGGTCGCCGCTGTCCTGTGACTGCTTGTACAGGATCTTCGGAGCGGAGATGATGTCGCTTTCATGGATCGCGATAGCGGTCGTGCCTTCGAGGTGTTCCTCGATGCCTGTGATGCCTGCCTTCTCCGCTGCTCTTCTGAGAAGTGTGTTCTTTACTACGAAGTAATCAACGCCTGCTTCTCTGAGTGCCTTACGAAGTGCGGTATCCTCTGCCACCGTAATGCCCTTGTAATCGACGATCACGCCGCCTGCTGCGTTTTCGAGTTTCTTTGCGAGCTCGTCAACGAACTGCTGCTTCTGTGCAATGATCTTTTCACTTGCCATCAGGTTTTCCTCCTTATAATATTTGCTGTTAAAAGCCGGGGGAAATAATAAAACCCCATTCCAAAAGGAACAGGGGAATAAATCGTTATGATCTCCCATTCCTCGGCAGGCGGTCACCCGTTAGCGCTTTCGCGGCCTGCTGTCTTTAGAACAGCGTATATATTATATCACGTCACATCCGGTTTGTCAAGCTTTTTTGAAAAATTCCGAAAAATATTTCCCGCATACGGTAAAGACCGCACGCGGGAAACATTGGTCAATTATGCTTTGTAGTAATCAACGAGTCTTACGAGATCGTCATACTTCTGCTTGCTGTTTTCAATAGCGATATTGAACAGCTTTTCAGCTCTCTCGGGGTTAGCACGTGCGAGGGAGTTGTAACGTACTTCACGCATCATGAATGTCTTGTAGTCGCCTGTCGGAGCCTTGCTGTCCAGCGTGAACTTCTGAGCCGCATCGGGATTGAAACGGAACAGGTGCCAGTAGCCTGCCTCAACAGCTTCCTTCTCTACCTGCTGAGCGATAGTAAGACCGCCCTTGATACCGTGGTTGATGCACGGTGCATAGCAGATGATGAGCGAAGGTCCGTCGTAAGCTTCTGCTTCAGCGAACGCCTTGATGCACTGGTTTCTGTCTGCGCCCATTGCTACCTGAGCAACATATACATAGCCGTACTTCATTACGATGCCTGCGAGATCCTTCTTCTTGACAGCCTTACCCGCCGCAGCGAACTGTGCAACCGCACCGATGTTCGTAGCCTTGGAAGCCTGTCCGCCTGTGTTGGAGTAAACCTCGGTATCGAATACGAGCACGTTTACGTTCTTGCCGCTTGCAAGTACGTGGTCAACGCCGCCGTAACCGATGTCGTATGCCCAGCCGTCGCCGCCGAGGATCCAGTTGGACTTCTTGGACAGGTACTGCTTGAGCTTGAGGACTTCTGCCTTCTCGGGCTTGCTGCAGTCGCACTTCTCGAGAGCTGCTACGAGCTCTTCGGTAGCTGCGAGGTTAGCCGCGCCGTCGTTTGCGGTCTCAAAATACTTGTCGATAAGAGCCTTTGTTTCGGGCTTTGCGTCTTCCGCAAGAGCCTTCAGGTGCTGCTGAGCTCTGCCGCGGAGTGTATCCTGTGCAAGGAACATACCGAGACCGTACTCTGCGTTGTCCTCGAAGAGGGAGTTGCCCCATGCGGGACCGTAGCCCTTCTTGTTGGTCGTGTAAGGAGTCGAAGGCTCGGAGCCGCCCCAGATAGAGGAGCATCCTGTTGCATTCGCGATATACATTCTGTCGCCGAAGAGCTGTGTAGCGAGCTTAGCATACGGTGTTTCGCCGCAGCCTGCGCAAGCGCCGGAGAATTCAAGCAGCGGCTGCTTGAACTGCGAGCCCTTGACTGTTGTGGGCTTGAACTTTTCGAGCACCTCGGGCTTGTCGGAGGTCTTGATAGCGTAGTCGAAGTTCTTCTGCTCCGCTTCCTGTGTCTCCAGACCCTTCATTACAAGTGCCTTTGTCTTTGCGGGACATACATTCGCGCAGACGCCGCAGCCTGTGCAGTCCATAACGGAGATGCCCATAGCGAACTTGTAGCCTGCCATGCCTGTCATGTCCTTCATCTTCATGCCCTCGGGAGCCTTTGCTGCTTCGTCGGCATTCAGTGCGAACGGACGGATAACAGCGTGCGGACATACCATGGAGCACATATTACACTGGATGCAGTTCTCGGGGATCCACTCGGGAACGTCAACGGCGATGCCGCGCTTCTCGAATGCTGCCGTACCCTGCGGGAACGTACCGTCAGCAATGTCAACGAATGTGGAAACGGGGATAGAGTTTCCGCGCTGTGCGTTTACGGGGATCTGTACTTTGTTGATGAAGTCGATAAGGAACTTGTTGTCGCCCTCTGCGTGGTGTGTCGGGAGCGAGCCCTCGGCATCTGCCCACGATGCGGGAACTGTTACCTTGATAACCTCGCCTGCGCCCTTGTCGATAGCAGCGTAGTTCATGTTGACAACATCGTCGCCCTTCTTTGCAAAGGACTTGTATGCCATCTTCTTCATGTACTCGATAGCGTCGGCAGCGGGAATGATGTTGGCGATAGAGAAGAACGCGGACTGGAGAACGGTATTTGTTCTGTTGCCGAGACCTATCTCCTTGGCTACCTTGATAGCGTTGATGATATAGAAGTTGATGTTGTTCTTTGCGATGTAAGCCTTAACGGGAGCGGGGAGCTTCTCGTCCAGCTCATCGACTGTCCACTGGGTGTTGAGCAGGAACGAACCGCCGGGGTTTACGTCCTGTACCATGTCATACTTGTCGATGTAGGACGGGTTATGACATGCTACGAAGTCTGCCTTGTTCACGAAGTATGTGGACTTTATCGGGGACTTGCCGAAACGCAGATGCGAGATCGTAACGCCGCCGGACTTCTTGGAGTCATACTCAAAGTAAGCCTGAGCGTACATATCGGTGTGGTCGCCGATGATCTTGATGGAGTTCTTGTTCGCACCGACTGTACCGTCAGAGCCGAGACCCCAGAACTTGCAGCAGGTCGTGCCTTCGGGTGTGGTGTTCGGGTTTTCGGTGATCGGGAGCGAGAGGTTTGTAACGTCGTCGTTGATACCGATCGTGAAACGCGGCTTGGAATCATTGTTGTAAACAGCGATGATCTGTGCCGGTGTGCAGTCCTTGGAACCAAGGCCGTAACGTCCTGTGAATACGGGAACGTCCTGGAACTTGTTCTCCTGCTTGAGAGCCGCTACAACATCGAGGTAGAGCGGTTCGCCTATGGAGCCGGGCTCCTTTGTTCTGTCGAGAACTGTGATCTTCTTTACAGTGGAGGGGATAGCTGCCGCGAATGCGGAAGATACGAAAGGTCTGTACAGTCTTACCTTTACAAGACCTACCTTCTTGCCCTGCTTTACGAGGTAGTCGATAGTCTCTTCGATAGTATCGTTTACCGAGCCCATAGCTACGATCACCTGTTCAGCGTCCGGCGCACCGTAGTAGTTGAACAGCTTGTAGTCTGTGCCGATCTCGGCATTTACCTTGTCCATGTACTCCGTTACAATCTCGGGGATCTTGTCGTAGTACGTGTTGGAAGCTTCTCTTGCCTGGAAGAAGATATCCGGGTTCTGTGCGGAACCGTGGAGGACAGGCTTTTCGGGGTTGAGAGCTCTTGCGCGGAATTCTGCGATAGCGTCCTTGTCAACCATCTTGTCGAGGGTGTCATAATCCCAGACCTCGATCTTCTGGATCTCGTGAGATGTTCTGAAACCGTCGAAGAAGTGGAGGAACGGTACTCTTCCCTTTATTGTGGAAAGGTGTGCAACTGCACCGAGATCCATGACCTCCTGCGGGTTGGTGGAGCAAAGCATAGCGTAGCCTGTCTGACGGCACGCATAGATATCGCTGTGGTCGCCGAATATCGAAAGAGCGTGGGAAGCGATCGCACGAGCCGATACGTGGATAACGTTCGGGAGCAGCTCACCTGCTATCTTATACATATTCGGGATCATTAAGAGAAGTCCCTGCGAAGCTGTATAGGTCGTTGTGAGAGCGCCTGCCGAAAGAGAACCGTGAACTGCACCTGCAGCTCCTCCCTCGGACTGCATCTCCACGATCTGCACTTCCTGTCCGAAAATGTTCTTTCTGCCTGCGGTTGCCCATGAATCCGTTACCTCTGCCATAACGGACGACGGGGTGATGGGGTAGATCGCCGCGACTTCCGTAAACGCGTATGACACGTGTCCGGCAGCGTTGTTACCATCCATTGTAAGTTTTTGTCTTGCCATTGGAATATATCCTCCTTAATTTTAGCGGTCCGTGCTTTCGCAGGGATCCCGCGCTGCATATCCTTTTCCTGACGGTATGCACTGATATTATCATACCATATTTTTACCAATTTGTAAACAGGTTCTTTAAAAATTTTTACTTTTTTTTCAAAATATTCAGAATTCCATTGACACAACAGATTTTTTGGTGTATAATATTTTATTATATTATCGGGGCGTGGCGCAGTTGATAGCGCGCGAAGTTTGGGACTTCGATGCCGCAGGTTTGAGTCCTGTCGCCCCGACCAGCCCGCGACGGCGGGCGCGAAACCGTATGGCAGTTATCTGCTATACGGTTTTTTTCTGCCTCGCAGACCGGAGTTTTCAAAGATCTAAAGCGTTCGATTGAGACAGGGCGCGAAGGCGCCCGCCTAACCCGTCTCTTACTTTTCGGTAAGGGGCGGGTTTTCTGCCTCGCCGTTCAGAGTTTTCATAAAATCTAAAGCGCCCGCCTAATCCGTATGGGAGTTATCTTCTGTACGGATTTTTTCTGCTTCGCCGTTCAGAATTTAGATATACTTTTTGTAATTAAAACAAACTCCCCAAAAAGAACGCGAAGCAATTCGCTGCGGCGCGTCCGCCGCTCTCGCTGTTCAGAGTTGGGATAAACTTTTTTGTAACCCGATCGGTCTCGTTCTGTTTTCAGGCACTTGACATATTCGGATTAATATGGTATAATCTTTTTTAGTCAAAAAGACGAATAAAGCACGGGACGGCAGAGTTTTTCGCCGCTTATATATGGAGGATATCAGAAATGAACAATCTTGAAAAGTATAACAAAGTATTTGTCGAATCGCTCGGAGTGGCCGAAGATCAGCTTGCCGGTCTCGAATATACCGGGGTCGAGGGCTGGGACAGTGTGGGTCATATGAACCTTATCGCCTGCCTTGAGGACGCTTTTGATATAATGATGGAGACCGATGACATCATTGATTTCAGCTCATACGAAAAGGGCAAGGAAATACTTGCCGAAAAATATGATATCAAATTCTGATCTTTACACTATGCCGTATGATATTCCGGCGATGTGAAAGGAAATATTATGTATTTCTGGGATAATCTTGAGAATCATTCTGAAAGGACTGCTGTTATCGATGATAACAACTGTTCCTACAGCTATCGTGAACTTATCAAAGCTGCCGACACATTTGCCTTCGCAGCAGTGCCGCGCAGCATTGTTTTTTTGCGGTGCGAAAACTGTTTTGCATCTATTGCGGCATATGTAGGCTTTTTAAGGCGCAGGGTAGTACCTGTGCTGCTAAGTGATTCCCTGCCCGATGACCGCTTTTATGAACTTGTAAACATATACCGCCCGCAGTATATATGCTGCCGTGAGGGAGTTTGCGGCAAGGGCGAAAAGTGTGCAGAACTTAACGGATATCATCTGTTGGCTACGGGATATGAGCAAAGCCCCTGCGACCCTTCGCTCGCCGTTATGATAACCACATCGGGAAGCACAGGCAGCGCAAAATTCGTTATGCAGAGTTACGACAACATACAGTGCAATACCGACTCGATAGTAAAATATCTCGGTATAGCGGACGACGACCGCGCCATAACCACTCTGCCCATGAGCTATACATACGGACTTTCAATAATCCAGTCTCATCTCAGCGCCGGAGCTTGTATCATAGCTACGGGTCTTACCTTGATGCAGAGACAGTTCTGGTCGCTGATGAAAGAGCAGGGCGCTACTACATTCGGAGGGGTCCCATATACCTACGAGATGCTGAAGAAGATACACTTTGAGCGTATGGAGCTGCCGTCGCTCAGGTATCTTACACAAGCGGGCGGAAGACTGGCAAAAGATCTTGTGCTCGAGTATTACGATATATGCAAAAGCAAAGGGATACGCTTTATCGTAATGTACGGACAGACCGAGGCAACAGCGCGTATGTCTTATCTTCCATGGGAGTCGCTCCCCGAAAAAGCAGGAAGTATAGGTATAGCCATACCCGGAGGAGCGTTCTCCCTGGAAGCTGCTGACGGCAGCGTGATAACCGAGCCCGATACGGTAGGAGAACTGGTATATCGCGGCGACAACGTTACTCTGGGATATGCCTGTTCGGCAAAGGATTTCACAAGCGGCGACACCCGCGGAGGGGTGCTTCATACGGGCGATATGGCAAAGACCGATGCTGACGGTTATTATTATCTTGTCGGCAGGAAAAAGAGGTTCCTGAAAATATACGGCAGCCGCGTAAATCTTGACGAAACGGAAAGCCTGCTCAGATCCGAGGGATATGAGTGCGCCTGCGGCGGAGAAGACGATCTTCTCTGCGTATATCTTGTAGGTGCGGACGAGGCTATGAAAAAAGAAGTCATAAGATACCTGAGCGGCCGTCTTTCGATAAATCATGCGGCTTTCCGCGTAGCGGCGATACCCGAGATACCGCGCAGCTCTTCGGGAAAGATCCTTTATTCGGTATTGGAGGAGCAGTATGGCAGATCTTGACACAATACTGCAGCAGCCTGTGTACGAGGTACCACGCGCCGAGAAAGCAGCACTTCTGACCGAAACTCTTAAAGAGCTTACGTTATACCATGACAGCAGATGTGCCGAGTATCACCGCATACTCGATGCATTCGGATATACAAGAGAACGCATAGAATCCATTGACGATCACCGTAAGCTTCCGTTCATTCCCGTGAGACTTTTCAAGGAATATACGCTGAGAAGTATCCCCGAGAGCGATATTTTCAAGACGATGACCTCTTCGGGAACTACGGGACAGCAGGTCTCAAAGATATTCCTTGACCGCAGGACCGCAGCGGCACAGTCAAAGGTACTTGCGCGGATAATGGGCGAATATCTGGGCAAGAAGCGTCTGCCGATGATAATACTGGATACCTCTGCCGTGATAAAGAACAGAATGATGTTCTCGGCAAGAGGCGCGGGTATTCTTGGATTTCAGATGTTCGGAGCGGACAAGATGTACGCTCTTGACGAGGATATGGATCTGGATATAGCGGCGCTGAATGCTTTTCTTGAAAAGCACAGGGGCGAGAGGATATTCCTCTTCGGTTTTACTTTTATGATATGGCAGCATTTCTGCAAGGTGCTCAGGGAAACAGGCGAACGTCCCGACCTTTCGCAGGGTGTGCTCATACACGGCGGCGGCTGGAAAAAGCTTACCGACCTGCATATCTCCGCAGAGACTTTCCGCGATGAGCTGAAAGAGCTTTGCGGCATCACGAGCGTACATGATTATTACGGCATGGTGGAGCAGACGGGTACCGTAAACATGGAATGTGAGTACGGACATCTGCACACCAGCACATTCTCCGACTTGATAATACGCGACCCGTTCGACCTTTCGGTATGTCCCCGCGGAAAAAAGGGCATAATACAGGTCATGTCGGTGCTGCCGCATTCTTATCCCGGGCATTCACTGCTTACCGAGGACGAAGGCGTGATGATCGGAGAGGACGACTGTCCATGCGGCAGAAAAGGAGTATATTTCCATGTGCTTGGACGATTGAAAAATGCAGAGATCAGGGGGTGCAGTGATACCTATGCTGAAAAAAGCGGAACAGATCGAGGTGCTTTGCGGGAGGATACCCGATGAGTACGGCAGCATATCACCGCTGCCGCCGTTTTCGAGAGAAGTCTGCTCATTTCTCGGCAGTCTTTCGGCTCTTCTGATGAAGCACCCTCAGGCAAGAAACTATCCCGATATATCAACTTTCGGCTTTTTCTGCCGTCAGGCAAATATCGAACGGCTTCGCAGCCGTTATGAAGGACAGATATCAGATCGTCTCGGCAGAGGGCTGAGCTTTCACATAGCGCCCTCCAACGTGCCGATAAATTTTGCTTACAGCATGGCTGCGGCTCTGCTTGCGGGAAACGCCTGCATCGTCAGAGCTTCGTCCAAGCCGTTTGCGCAGACAGATATAGTATGCGGCTGCATAAGAGATCTTCTTGAAAACAGCGAATACAGTTGTCTCGCAGAGTACGTTACGGTGGTAAGGTATCCCCGCAGCCGCGTGATAAACGATGAGATCTCGTCAGTTTGCGACCTTCGCGTGATATGGGGAGGCGACGCTACCGTTGAGGAGGTACGGCGTTCGCCGCTGCCGCCGCGTTCGTCCGAGATAACCTTTGCTGACCGTTTTTCCGCCGCGGTGTTCGATGCCGAGGCGGTGCTTTCGGCAAAGCCGTCCTTAGCACACGAATTCTACAACGATACTTATCTTTACGATCAGAACGCCTGTTCCTCGCCAAGGGTCATATACTGGCTGGGAGAAGAGAATGTATGCAGATGTGCGGCTGAACATTTTTGGGATATGGTACATGAGCATATCAAAGGAAAGTACAGTGTTGAGCCTGTGATCTCGGTGGATAAATATACGACTGCCTGCCGTCTTGCGATATCTCATGATACACAGGTGATACCTATGCCCGATCAGCTGATAAGCAGGCTGCGGGTATTCTCATTGTCAGCGGAATTAGAAAAATACCGCTGTGCCGGCGGCAGTTTCATAGAGTATTACGATACATCTCTTGAGGCTTTTGCAGAGATAGTCTCACCGAGACTTCAGACTGTATCCTATTACGGAGATCTGGCTGAAAAGCTGCGCAGTTTTGTGACGGAAAACAGACTCACCGGGATAGACAGGATAGTTCCCGTAGGAAAAACAGCGGATTTCGATACTCTGTGGGACGGATACGATCTTATTTTACAGATGTCGCGGCGTATAGCGGTGCGGTAAAAGGGCGTGAACTTATGAATGCAATGATAACAGGCGCGAACCGAGGTATCGGAAAAGCCATAATGCACACCTTCGCGCAGAACAAATACAATATATGGGCCTGCGCAAGAAAACCGAATGAAAGCTTTGAGGCGGAGATAAAGCAGCTTGCGGAAAGCTGCGGAGTCAGAATAACTCCGGTATATTTCGACCTTGCGGACGAAGACGCCGTAAAGGCAGGTATAAAACAGATCATTTCCGAGAAACAGCCTGTGAATGTGCTCGTAAACAATGCGGGCGTGGGTCATTGCGGCACTCTTATGATGACTCCTGTCTCAAAGCTTCGCGAGGTATATGAAGTAAACGTATTCGCGCAGGTGCAGATAATGCAGCTCATTTCCCGCGTAATGACAAGGCAGAGGTCGGGATCAATAATAAATATCTGCTCGGTTGGCGGCATGGAGACAGGCAATGGATATATAGCCTACGGCTCATCGAAAGCTGCTATGATCTGGCTCACCAAAGCAGCTGCAAAGGAACTCGGTGCATTCGGTATCCGTGTCAACGGCATAGCGCCTGGACTTACCGATACCGAAATGGGTCATTACAAATCAGAAGAAGAGATACAGAAGGTATTCGACCGTACAGTGATAAAACGATTCGGCAGACCCGATGAGATCGCACAGGGAGCGCTTTATCTTGCTTCTGAGGCTGCAGCATTCATCACAGGTCAGATACTTGTAATTGACGGAGGAAGAGTTATATGATAGACTGTTCGGCCGAAAACGCGGCAAGGCTGACCGAAATGTCAAGGCGCATACGCCTTGACGCCTTAGATATGGCACTTGCGTCCGGCAGCAACGGATCGCATCTCGGCGGCAGTCTCTCCTGTGTCGAGATAATGGCGGTACTTTACGGCGAGGTGCTGAATGTAGATCCGAAAAAGCCCGAAGATCCCGACCGCGACAGATTCATACCCAGTAAGAACCATTGCGTGCTGGCACACATACCCGCACTTTCTGAGGCGGGGTTCATACCCCATGAGGAGATACTTGAATTTCAGAAGGACGGCGGAAGGCTTACCGGATACCCGATGCGCAGAGAGATAGGTCTTGAATACTCGGGCGGAAGTCTCGGCATGGCGCTGTCGGTGGGTATCGGCATGGCTTTGCATCTTCGGGAGCGCGGCAGCAAAGCCCGCGTGTACATACTTATGGGTGACGGCGAACTCAACGAGGGCTCGGTATGGGAAGGAATCATGGCGGCAGCCCATTACCGTCTTTCAAATCTGACTGCGATAATCGACCGCAATCATCTTTCCTATGACGGCAATACCGAAGATGTTATGCGCCTTGAGCCGCTGGCGGATAAGTTCGTAAGCTTCGGCTGGCATACCGTATGCTGCAGCGGTCATGACTCCGCAGATCTGCTGCGCGCTTTTGCCGACCGCTCGGATGAGGTCCCGCAGATGGTGATCGCCGATACCGTAAAGGGAAAGGGCGTTTCATTCATAGAGAACCTTCCCGAATGGCATCATCACAGCATCACGCAGAAACAGTATGAGCAGGCACGGGCAGAGATCAACGCGGAGGCTGAGACACAATGACTTCAAGTGAGATAAGAACACTTTCAAGACTCGGACAGAGGGGCGCTGTGTTTACTACGGCTATGCCGGCTATTGCTGATAAACGCCCCGACCTCAAGCTGCTGACCGCGGACCTTGCGCTGCTTTCGGGCATGAACCGTTTCAGGGCAGCACATCCCGAAAAGCTTATCAACACCGGTATAGCCGAGCAGAATATGATCGGTATAGCGGCAGGCCTTGCTATGGAGGGTGACTGCGTTTTCGCTACTACCTATGCTTCGTTCATTGCTGTAAGGAGCCTTGAACAGGTAAGGCAGCATCTTTCACATCTGAAATGCAATATAAAGCTGATAGGATCTTCTGCGGGTGTACAGGCCGCAAAATCGGGCGTATCACACTGGGCGACCGAGGATATCGCTTTCACAAGGGCGCTGCCAGGTCTGACGGTGCTTTCGGCTGCCGACGCTCTTGAGGCGGTCAAGCTGACCGAATATGCCGCGTCGATCTCCGATCCGGTGTATATACGTCTAAGCGGCGGTCTGAACTGTCCCATAGTATATAAGGAGGATTACGAGTTCGTACCGGGCAAGCTGAAAAAGCTCCGTGAGGGAAAGGACGCTGCAATAATAGCTACGGGACTCATGGTGTACGAATCCGTAAAAGCCGCAGAGATACTCAGCGGCGAAGGTATAGAAACAGCGGTATTCGATATGCACACCATAAAGCCCCTCGACAAGGAAGGGCTCGATGAGATATTTACGGAGTATCCGCTTATAGTGACAGCCGAGGAGCATCAGATCACAGGCGGCTTGGGAAGTGCTGTCGCGGAGTACAAGGCAGGTTTCCGCTCAGCCCCGCCGCAGATATTCATAGGCTTTAACGACACATTTGCCGACGCGGGTTCGCCCGCTTATGTACGCAGCTGCTGCGGGCTGACGGCAGAGAACATCGCACGAAAGACAGCAGATGCTCTGCGCAGATGATAACATCAGGGATTTAGGAACATTTTATGATAGAAGATTTTTATGCGCTCGAACCGTATTCCCTTTCTGCGCCCGAAAAACGCGAACGATTGGTTATTCCGAATTCGGAATAACCAGAGTTATGCCGATATTTCAGTTATTCCGATAAAAAAGAGAAAGTGCGCATAAAATAGGCACTTTCTCAATAAAATATCGGAATAACAATAGACATATCTTTTCCTGAAATGT
>JAGBLA010000058.1 GCA_017635675.1 Ruminiclostridium sp. | reverse complement strand
CGCGCTTATCCCGACAAACCTTATCGGCAGGCTGCATGACACGGAGCTGTCGGATAATGAAAAGCGCATAATGGAACTTGTGATAAACAGGTTTCTGTGTGCGCTGGATAAGCCGTATGAGTATGACGAAACGAGGTATGAGTTTACCATAAACGGCGAGGTGTTCAGACTTTTGCAGAAAACACCCACGGTTCTCGGCTGGCGCAGATATGTGAATAAGGGCGGTGCAGAGGAAACGGAGAATGTTCCGAGGTATGCCGCAAACTGCCGCTTTACTGCCGATAACATTTCTATCGTTGAGGGCGAGACTACTCCGCCGAAGCGCTTTACGGAAAGTACACTGCTGTGGGTAATGGAGAATATCGACCGGCTTATTGAGGACAAATCTCTGAAAGGATATGTAAAGGAACGTGGACTCGGAACACCTGCAACAAGAGCTGCAATTATTGAGGAGTTGATCGCGGCAGGATATGTCCGCAGGGATAAGAAGCTGCTTATTTCCACCGATTACGGCAGGGAGTTCGTCAAGTCACTTCCCGAAGCGGTCAAATCGCCCGACCTTACGGCACATTGGGAGCTGATGCTGGGTGACATTGAGAAAGGCAAGGCAGACCCGAATGTGCTGCTTGACGAGATCGTTGAGATAATCCGCAATACCATAGACTGCGAGAAAGCGGTCAGGGAACATGTTCCGGTAACGCGCAAGCATGAGTTGGGCAGGTGTCCGCGCTGTGGTTCTCCGATATATGAGAGCGCAAAAACCTATTATTGCAGCGCCGGACGCGATAAATGCGGTTTCTTCCTTTTCAAGAACGATAAGCGCATAGGTCGTGCTTTTACCGCTGGGGAGCTCACGGAGCTGCTTGTGAACGGGAAAGCAACATTCAATAACTGCATTTCCTCAAAGGGAAATAAGTACAGCGCGGTGTTCTCGCTCGAAGAAAAGGACGGATATATAAATCTGAAACTGGAGGAGTTCATCGGAGACAGGAAAGAAAAAAAGGATACGCCTTAAATGGGCGTATCCCGATGGTTGAATAAAAGTAATATTCAATCCTTTTTAATATCTTCGATGATGACATCAATAAGGTCAATGCCGAACAAAATGCGGCAAAAGTCGCGGCGACCGTCTATAACACGGTAAATCCTGATCGTATCCTCCTCAAGTTTGTAAAAGACGTAATAGTTTTCACAAACGAGAAAGAGATAATCGGTATCAACGGATATATACCCGGAAAGCTCGCGCCCGATATATGGAGTCTGTTTCAGGCTCTTGTATGAATCTTTTATCATGTTTGCAATGCGATTGGCGGCTTTGGGATTGCTCAATTCATCGCGTATATATTTCTTTATTTCGCCAATGTCGTTTATGGCTTCCGGAGATACTGCTAACTTCATCATAGGTCATCAATAAGTCTGTCGGCTTCTTCTTCGGAAAGCCAACCGTGTTTTCTTGCGGACGCTTCGCCTTTTGCAAGCTCGGAAAGGAGTTTAATGGTTGCGCGCTGTTTGTCATATTCTTTCATATCCACGATAGCATAAAGCCCCTTGCCGTTTTTGGTAAGGAAAACGGGAGAAT
>JAGBLA010000057.1 GCA_017635675.1 Ruminiclostridium sp. | reverse complement strand
GTCGCACCTGAGCTTTTCGCTGAAGACGGTGACCACGTCCAGCGACGCCGTCGCCTCGTCGAGCAGCACGATGGGCGCGTTTTTGAGCAGCGCTCTTGCGATGGAGATGCGCTGGCGCTCGCCGCCCGAGAGCTTCGCGCCGTTTTCGCCGATGGGCGTGTCGTAAGAAGGATGCAGTCGCCAAGCTGATTAGCGACATCCTCGAACGTCGCGGCACAATGGAGGACTTCCTCCGTGTCCTGAAGCAGCAGGACGAGGTCACCGTCTTCAGCGAAAAGCTCAGGTGCGACCTGCTGGACTTCGCCACGGCCTACGCGGATGGCCGCCTGACCTTCACATTCAAAAACGGCTCCACCTTCGAGGGCTGAGCCGCATACAGGAAAAGCGCTCCCGGCTGCCGGTATATTCCGATAGTCGAGAGCGCGTTTTTCGCCTCGTGAAACCGGGAGTTATTTATTCGCTGCTTTCAATAAATAGGCCGCTATTACCGCGATGGTTCCTTCCGATATTCCGAAAGTGAACCACACTATTGTTCCTTTAAATATCATTGTAAGTCCAACGATCACTGCCGTACATACAACAAAACTCCTGAGTACATTCAGAAGAATCGCGGATTTTGTCTTTTCTGTTGAGTACAGATAGCCGGAGATTATCGTATTGATTCCCGCGACGATGAATGCCCATGAGTATTTTGGCATATTGCGGACAACTTCATCTGCCAGATTTCCCTCAGCACCGAACATAACGGCAATCGGTCGCGAGAACAGATCAGCCAGCAGAACACAAATGGCACTGCCGACCAGACAGATGATGATACCGCAGCGCAGATAGTATTGAAGATCGCCCTTTTTCTTTGCGCCGTAGGACTGTCCGAAAATCGGCTGAAGTCCCTCTGCAGAACCGAACAGAACCGCCATAGAGAAGGACGCGACATAAGAAATGATGGCAAACGCATCGATGCCGATCTCTCCCACGTGTCTGCCGAGCATCTGATTCATGCAGATCGTCATAACAGGCGTTGCGAACTGAGCGATCATTTCAGGAAAGCCGCAGAAAACGATTTCAGCAATCTCGCTGCCTTTTATAGGTCTCCACTTCAGACGCAGCTTTGCCTTTCCGGTAAGGAAATGCCCCCATACGATCAGCATGTTGACAGTCTGTGATAAGCCCGTTGCTATGGCAGCTCCCTTCACGCCCATTCCAAGCGGGAAGACAAAAAGCCAGTCCAGAAACACATTCAGCAGCGTGCTCGCTATCGTTGCTATGGTGACATAAGTTGGAGCTCCGTCATTTCTGCAAAAACCTTGCAAATTGACGGAAAGAAGGGACGGCAGCGCAAACAGCGACCACCAGAACAGGTACTCCATCGTCAAGGCTTTATGCGCCGTATCCGCCCCAAGGAATCCGGCAAGGGGCGCCGACAGCAGGGCGCCGGTCAGCATTACAATGACCGCGACAACCACAGTCATGGAAAAAGAGTGAAAGAATGTGCTGTTCGCATGATCCATATCGCCTTCACCGATACTGATCGCAGCAACGACCGCTCCACCTATGGATGTGAGCATGCCAATTGCCATGACGATCATGGTAAACGGTATAGCCACATTCACCGCACCGAGCGCTGTTTCACCCACGCCATTTCCTACAAACAGTCCGTCTACAATGGTAAAAAGGAAATAGCACACATTGGTGAGCATTGCCGGAACAACGTACTTTATCAATGTTTGTCTTCTGTTATTCATTTGATCCTCCGCAGCCATGTATTTCATGCAGAAAGCCCGGCTACTGCTTCCTGCAATAACCGGGCTCACCCGACATCTTTATCGACTGAGACTTGAGATACAAGTCTCGCGTGCTACGGCACGACAGTCCTCCGATGACCAGATTGTTATTATATTTATAAGTTCTCTTTTGTCAAGAGGTTTGGTGATAAACGTATGTGTCAAGCACGCGTTGGCAAGATTTCCATTCAGTTGAGAACCCTGTTTTCAAGTTAGTATGCCCGTTCCCGTCAGCTCAGGCGGATCTCCGCAAGAGACTGGTAGCCCGTCAGCGCCTTGAGCCAGGGCAGATTCGGAACGGTCGCGCGGCTCCGGCATTCGTAACCCTTGTCCGCTTTGAGCGGGACTTTGGAGGCGCTTAGAGGCTTCCAATCATCGGCCGTTGCCGTTTCTTCTGCCGGCAAAGCAATGCCGGTAAACATGCCTGAAAAGCCCGTCGTGTGGTACAGGCAGAGAAGGTTGGCGAGGTTCGTCGCGCCCCGAATGCTCCAGCAGGCGCGGCGGCCCTTCATGCGGTTGCCGACGAGCGTGAAGACGTTGCTCT
>JAGBLA010000056.1 GCA_017635675.1 Ruminiclostridium sp. | reverse complement strand
TTGCAGTTAGTGCCATTTCAAACCCCCTGCTTTACTGTAATTCAAATACTTCATTTGCAATCTTGGCGACAGATTTACGGAAATCCTTGCTGTCCTTTGCGGAGAGCGCTCCAAATAGGTTCCCGGCAAGGAACTGCTGATGTACTTCCTCGGAGTGCGGGATCTTGAACGATACGCCGCCGACGACCTGCTCGATGTTCTCGTCAGCCTGAAAAGCGTCTATATTGCTTGCCGCCTTGTACTGCTTGTTGACATTGAACTTATTGTCGAGCAGCACCGGCATCTGCGATGACAGGTAGCTTATGGATTTAAGGTCGCAGGAAACCAGACGCAGAACCGCGTCCGAGTCGATCAGTGCCACCGCCGACAGGATATCGTTTGTGATATTGCTTGTGCAGTCGATAATGATGTAGTCAGCCATGCGGCGCAGCTCCGCGAGAAGCTCCTTTGCCTGAGTTTCGGTGTACGGCGCGTAGGTGAACGCGTTCTCGCCCTTGAGCATTGCAAGCATTGTCAGATACTCGTTGCGCTTGTGCAGGATAGCGTTCTGCTTGATGATACTGCCGGTGACCTCCGCGGACGCGAGTATCATTCCGAGCGACACCTCTGCTTCAAGGTCAGACGCGGGGCAGATATACGGGAGCGGCGGCGCTGACATATCCGCAAGCACGAGAATAACATTCTTTTTCTGCGCGGCGATGTAGCGTGCGATCTTCACGCTCATTATCGTCTTGCCGGAGGACGGGCTGCCCCATACTGCAAGCACCTGATTGTCCTTGCGGTCGGGCGGCAGCTCAAAGCAGTCGCTCTCGGCAATATCAAACTCCATGTCGAGTTCTTCGTCCTCATCGCCGTGCTTCATGATCTTATTCAGAAATGATGCCATCGTCCGTCACCTCCGCATCCTCGCTTGCAGCCGTAGTTTCCTCTGCCTCGCCTTCATCGTCTGCGGCAAGGTCGGGGATATCCAGTTCTATTGTTGTTTCGGTTTCGGTCTCGGTGGTCACATCCGTTTCGATGCCCAGAACCTCGACCGTAGTCTCGGTTTTCACCTCCGATCCCTCATCGGCAGGCTTCTCCGTGACTGTAACGTCCGCTATATCCTGCAGTATCTTTTCCTGTGCTTCGAGGAATTTATCCGCATTCTCCTGCGTTCCGCGATAAACAAGGGAAATGTGTATCTCGCCCTCGGCTTCAAGCTCCGCGAGAACTATCGCCTGTGACGGGGAAACGAGAAGTGATACAGTCTCGGGCAGATCGGTTTCTTCCTCGCCGTCGGCACGGTACTCGGTGACCTTTTCGTCATTGCCGCGCTTGTCGGTTGCTGCGACCACCTGAACATACTGGAGTTCGTCCGGTACTACAGTCTCGCCCTTTTCCTGATAATCGACCGCTATCACAGACACAATATCGCCGGACATAAGCTTGCCGGAGAGTCCCTTTGCGAACGAGGGGAGCGTTACGGACATAACTTGCTTGGAGCCGTTCAGTCCATAGAGATAGACATTTTCTGTTGCCGGTGTATCGCTTATCTTGGTTGAAAGAACATACTCGTCCTTGAGCAGCTCGACAGCAGCGTATTTGCCGACAACATCATCGGGCTTTTTGATAACATTCGAGGGCAGATTGTACGCTCCGACCTCAACTGTCTCGATATCCTTGCTTGTGATCTCCGTGCCGACCTTTATGTCATTCTTGACACGCACGATCTTGGTGAGATTCGCTGCCGAAGCATTGAAAAGCGGTGTTATCACGAAGCAGATAACGAGGGCAATGGCGATGCAGAGAACGCCGAGGACAGTTCTGTTTTTAAGAAATTTCATATATCATTTGTCCTTTCATTGAATAAATGTGTTAAACAAAAATAGTAAGTAAATATCCTA